>CAZRER010000014.1:0-15849 GCA_964599525.1 uncultured Bdellovibrionales bacterium | reverse complement strand
GCGAATTAACAATTCTTTTTTCTCCCCCCGGATATTCTTCCCCCAGTAAATACCGCACCATTGGTTGCATTCCCGAACCAGTAAATAAAGTGGTTGGGTCATTTTCTGGCAACAAAGAAGCCGACGGCACAATCTTATGCCCCCGCTCCTCCATAAACTCTAAATATTTTTGTCTAATTTTTGATGATTTCATAGTTTGTAAAGTATAATTTGTAATGTGTAATATGTAATAAAATTCCCTGCTATTCACTATTGTTCCTTACTTTTATTAATACTTTCTCTAACTTTATCTACTATATCAAAATATTTCTGCCTGTAAAACTTATGTACATATTGTCTAATGAATTTTTTTAATTCCTGTTTAATATACAAAGAAGGCAGAATCTGATCTTTTTGACTAATTCCAACATTATCAAAATCTCCTACCAACCATTTTAAAACTACCCCCTCGGTATCTTGAAGCTGTTGTACGTCATCAAGAATAAAAAAGAAACAATCATCTTTTAATATTACTCCTTTTTTACTATTGGCTTTTAATATCTTCTCGAACATATCTTTCGTTAATGATTCAAAATTTTTGATTTTTAATCTTCCATAATATTCTCCGGGTTTTATCTTATTTCCCTGCCCATCTTTTAATGGTAAATTATGTTTATAATTTAAAGCTAATACAATACCACTTGGTGGAGTTGCTAAAGTAGAAATAACATACCGACTCTTACAAATAAATACCTCATCAAAAGTAGGGAGTCCAGCATTTTTAACTGAATAATAATTTTCTATAGTAGTTTGAGCAACACATCTAACCTCTTGGTTAAAATTATTATAAGGATCAACCAATTTACACAACCAAGATGTAAAACTATTTGGATTTTGAATTATTATTTCCTTTTTAACAAAAAATTGTCTGTCACCATCTTCAGTTTCTAAAGAAATTTTATACAAGCCATTTTTAGAATAAAAACCTCCTTTGTGTATTTTTTCTAATTGCTCTATTTTAGCATAAACTAAAGCTGACCATTTATTATTTACTGGCGTACCTAAAATTTCTGAATAAATCTCATTTACTGGTTGATCATTGTTTTTATATTTTTCAGTTCTATACCCTAACACTTCAAAAATTATTAATTAGTTATATATTACTAGCCATTCCCTTATTTCATTTTTTCTTTTAACATTTCCATCACCATCGGTGGATTTGCCTTTCCTTTCGTTGCTGACATTACTTGTCCCATCAAAAATTTTAAAGCATTTTCTTTACCGGCTTTAAAATCATCTACGGCTGATTGATTATCTGCCAAAATTTTATCAACCACAACTTCTAACTCTCCTGTGTCTGAAACTTGTCCTAAATCTTTCTCTTCAGCAATATGAGAAGGGTCTCCACCAGTTTCAAACATTTCTTCAAGTATGGTTTGTGCGGCCGAAGAATTAATTTCCCCAGCATAAATCATTTTAATTAATTCAGCAAAATTTTCTGCCGTAATTTTTCCAGCCATAGGCTGGTCCGCCTGTGGTGGAAAATTATCGTTATCGGCATCACTCATCATTTTTGCCAAATTTGTTATCAAATAACTATTCGCCAATCTATAAACCTTTTTTTTGTCTTCAACTTCTATCTTTTCAACACTTAACCACTCAGCCAACTCCGAAGCCACTTCTTCAAAGTAATTTCCTAAATCCTTATTTGCAACTAATGTCTCAATATTTTCCGGTAACAAATTATATTCCTCTTGAAATCTTAAGCGTCGTTCCTTTGGTAATTCTGGCAATTTATTCATCATTTCTTGCTGATAATCTTTTGGCAGTGAAAATGGTTGTAAGTCTGGATCAGGAAAATAACGATAGTCATCTGCATTCTCTTTAATTCGCTGGCTAAAAGTTTCTCCCTTATTCTCATCCCAACCTCTAGTTTCTTGCACAATTTTTTCCCCATTATCTAACATCTCTGTTTGCCTTTCAATTTCATATTTAATACCTTTTTCAATGGCTCGAAAAGAATTTATATTTTTCAATTCTACTTTTGTCCCAGACAAAATATCCTCGTCTTCTTTATGTAAAGAAATGTTAGCTTCACAACGCATCTGCCCCTTCTCCATATCTGCTGGAGAAATTCCAATGTATCTAAAAATTAATTGCAATTCTTCAGAAAACTTTTTAGCCTCTTTAGCGGAAGTAATATCTGCCTCTGTTACTAATTCCATTAACGGTACACTAGAACGATTAAAATCGACTAAACTTTCCCCTCCATGTCCGTGACTGGATTTAGCCGTATCTTCTTCCAAGTGGATGCGATGAATTCTTACAGTTTTTTCGTAAGTCTTAGCCCTATTATCTCCTCGTGCCTCACCATCCTTTCTTACAGAAATCTTTAATTCTCCATCTCGACAAATTGGTAAATCATATTGAGAAATTTGATAACCCTTCGGCAAATCTGGATAAAAATAATTCTTTCGGTCAAATTTTGATTCTTCGGTAATTTGACAACCCAAAGCTAAACCAGCTTGCACCACAAAATCAATCGCCTGTTTATTTGGAACTGGTGTCGCCCCTGGTTGCCCAGTACAAACTGGACAAATATTTTTATTTGGTTCTTTTTCTAACCCCATTCCATTTTTACAGCCACAAAACATTTTACTCTTAGTGGCTAATTCCACATGAATTTCCATTCCAATAGTTGGTATATATTTCATAAATTTTCAATTTAAAGCTTAAAATTTAAAATCAATTGGCAATTTACAAAATGCACAAATTAATCTACAAAATATTAAACTGTGCGACACCAAGCATAAAACACCTTACACACAGCTTAAAAATTTGTTCATTTTAAATTCAATTTAAATTTTAAATTTTAAATTTTAAATTTATTTCTCCCTTTATTTATACCATTTCCACCCCAAAAAAACAAGAGGGCAGAGGAAATCGTTTAATTCCACTGCCCCAAAATTATTTATTTTTTACATCAACACTTCTCTATTTATCGCGAAAAGACAAATTATATGCTATATGCAAAATTTTAAAAAAATAATCCTATTCAAACTTTAAATAATTAAATTAAAATTATCATCTCAAACCTCATTTAGACATTTAATTATTAGTTTATTTAAAATTCATTTCAAATTGAAAATTTTAAATTGAAAATTGGAGCAACGCAACATTACATTCGTACAATCAACCAATCAATCGCTTTGTTCATTTCCGTTTCTCCAACTTTAGCCCGTCGGTCAAGCTCGGCAATCATTTGATAAATTTGTCTTATTTTCTCGGGAGTAAAATATTTTAAATTGCCTACAGTTTTTTGAATTACAAATGGATGCAACCCCGTAACTTTTTTAATTTCAAAAGAATTATTCATTCCTTTTTGCACGCACTCTGATACTTTCAATAAATTCCTAATTTGAAAAAGAATCATTGTAAAAACATAAAATTCATTATCACCCTGATCAATAAGTTGTTGTTTTAACAGTAAGGCTCGTTTTTTATTATTCGCCCCAATAGCATCCACTAAATCAAAAATTTTTGTTTCAATCTTGCCAGAACAAAGTTTTCGAACATCTTCCACTTTAACTTCTCCAACTTCTTTATAATTTATTAACTTATCTATCTCATTGGACAACTGCCAAAGATTTCCTCTAGTTAAGGAAATCAATTCTCTCGTCGCCATCATCTCGTCGGTAACTTTTCTCTCACTCCTTTTCAAAAACTCACTATTTATCCATTGCCTTAACTGGTCATCAGTCATTTTTTTAAACTCCATCCCGCCTCGTTGGCCGATAAATTTTTCCCCCTGTCTTTTTAAATATTGTCCTAATTTCGTGTTGGTACCTTTGGCACCATTCTCATTTGTTTCAGCAAAAACTATCTCTAAATTTCGATCTTTACAAAGATTTTTGTTTTTTAAAAAATCCTGTAAGTCATCTTGTTCGTTCTTTTTTAAATTTAAAGCATTCTGGAAAACAATCATTTTTCTAGAAGCAAATAATCCCTGCGTTTGCACTAACTCATCTTTTACCATTTTTAAATCATCTTCATCTAAATCAAAAACTACCAAATCAGCATTCGGATTTTCGTTTTTAAAATTTCTTTTTAATTCCACCAACTTCTGATGAATTAAATACTTTTCACTGCCAAATAAAAACTTCATAGTTTAATTATAACACAAAGAAAAGAACGGAGGAATAAGATCTCTCCGTTCGAAAAAGGCTATTGTTTCTATTCCAAAAAAGGCACTTGTAATAATTGCACCCCTCTTCGAAAAAATATTGCCAATGGTATTAACAAGAATAATATCTTCATTTTGTGATAATATACACCTATCAGTATTATGATAGATATAATTATTGCAATAAAGAACATATAACACATCCCCTTAAAAAAGGGGAAAACTCTTCCATCGTCATCAATGGAAATATCTTTCCCCTTGAACCAATCTACAATTTTTTTCATTTTATACCCCCCTTTTTTTTAACCCCATAGTTTTACACACAGAGTTTTTTAAAACAAAAAGAACGCCCTCTTTCTTAATTAACCGTATCATGAAATCAACTATTTGTAAACAAAAACCTAGAATAGCCTTTATAGTTTACATTTTTCCATTCTTCTATTTTCTACTGCACCACTGGTGCTTCCGGTTCTTCATATTCATCATCATAACTAACATGTTCACTGTGAGCTAAAACGTGCATCCAAATTTGTCCTGGAACGAATTTAATCGGCTGACCCTTATCATCATAAAATCTAAATGGTTCTCCAACCCCCTTTGTTTTCTTCCAAACTCCTTCAATATTTTGTCCATTTATAAAAAATCTAGCTGGACCTTCAAATTTTGTATCAAACCATGGGTCTCCCAGTTGAAAATTTGGATATTGACCATTGTCTCTTTTCTTATGCTCTTCATCAATACCATCCCAAGGATCTTGTACTCCCATTCCTTTATAATCTACATCTGTCCTCCAAGCCTCTCTCTTGGCAAGAATACCAATAACATTTTTTGGAGCATACTGTTTTCCGGTAGCCTGATCAATGTCCGGTTTTGGAGTAGCACCTTTTCTCTTAACTAAATTTCTTTTGTAGCTATTGGTCTCTGGATCATATTTATAATAAACTCTATATGGATAATCAGTTTTCATTTTTACCAAACCATAATCTGGTCGTTGATCTCTAGGTAATTCAGCTTGATGATGAAATCCTTTTCCTTCATTTGTTAATCTATAACCATTCTCTTTAGCTACTTCAATAAGCTTTGACAGATTAGAAAAAGCCGCCCCAGCACTTCGCAATGGTGCCACCAAAAGAGAATTATCTTTTCGACAAGCTCGCCCACCAACTGGAGGCACTTCTCCATTGCAATCAATATGATCCACAACATTTTTTCGCAACAAATTTTTCCCAACGCTGGACCCCCCCCAAGGAACATAAATAGCGTCTAAAGAATTTGCCACCGAAATATGGTCTGTTCTCCCAGACCGCATTGGACCCATAGCTTCTGGTGTCGCACATTGAAACACTCCCATCACTCTCGGTTGATTATGCATTGGGCGATGTGGCATTTCCAAAACAAAATCCGCCTGGGATAAAGCTCTAAAATTTCGACGAGCATCCATATCTCCAGAATACATTATCGCAAAAGGTCGCCGATTCCAATTATCACATTCTAGTCCACTAATTGGACTCACACCGTCTTTCAGCTCAAATTTTTCGACTTCTTCTTTTTTCACATTGTCTATCTCGATCGGCTTAGCCTTGCGAGATTTACCAAAGATAAAAAAAGATGCCACAGCAATTAAAACTACCACCCCAGCAACTATTAATATCTTATAACTTTTTTTTGGCGGCATATCTCCGCCAACGCTACTCAAATTTTCTCCCATTTATTTTTTATTAATTTATTAATTTATCAATTTGCTATTTAAAATAATTCTTAATTTAATAATATCACATTAACTAAAAATATCCAAACTAAATATAAAAAATTAAACATACCTTTCTCCCCGTCTTTTGAGTTCCTCAATCACTTTTTTTACATCCTGCGCCCGCGATTTTGGACAAACAAGCAAAGCGTCATCCGTATCAACGATAATCATATCATCAACACCGATGGTGGCAATAATTTTATTTTCTTTTCCATAGATTATACTTCCAGAAGTATCAATATTTAAACGATCTCCTTTAACCAAATTTCTTCTTTCATCTGCCTTTATTAGTAAATTTTCGTGCAAAGTATCCCAGGTTCCAATATCCTTCCACCCAAACTCACCCTTGATTATTAATACATCTTCTGGATTAATTTTTTCTGTAATGGCATAATCTATAGAAACTTTTTTTATAGAAGAATATAACTCTTTTATCTTTTCTTGATTATTATTCCCCTTTAATTCATTTTTGATATTTTCTAATATTTTATATATTCCTGGTGCATATTGTTTATAAGCTTCTAAAAATTTCTTTGGTGTCCACATATAATAATTGGCGTGCCAAAGATAGCTTCCTGACTCCACATATTTTTTTGCTGTTTCAAAATCTGGTTTTTCTTTATGTCCAACAAATTCATAAAATTTTACCTCTCCTTTTTCTTCCACTTTTCCACCAATTTGCGTATACCCCAAAGCCGTATTTGGTTCTGTTGGAGAAATAGCTATATCTAAAAGTTTTCCAGTTTCTCTAATCATTTTATCAGCCTGATCAATACAATTCAAAAAATCACCCACTCTAGCAATATAATGATCAGAAGGGATAAAAGCAATCGGTTCATCCATATCTTGTAACCCAAGATACACCGCATTAAAGCCCATCGCTGGAGCAGTATCTCTTCTGTCCGGTTCTATAATAATATTCTCCTCTGGAAAATCGGGCAAGATTTTTTTTATTTCTGGAGCAAGTTGTGCTGTAGTAGCAATAAATTTTTTATTTTCTGGATAACTTCCAAATCTATCCAGAGCTTCCTCCAGCATTGTTTTATCAGAAGTTAATTTACAAAATTGTTTTGGTACATCTGACCGGCTCATTGGCCACAATCTTGATCCTGACCCTCCTGCTAAAATTACTATTCTCATATCATATATTTTTAATGTTTAGTCAATTCTTTAAACCACCAATGAGCTTAACATTTTTTTATTATTTTAGCAAGAAAAAAATAACTCTTTTAGAAAGCTATTTTTTATTTTTCTATATTTTAAAACTGCTTATAATCACTAATTTCACAATAATCTCTTATGTTTTATACTTAAAACATTTTTGATGCTTGTTCATCCAACACCTTATTAACCAAAGCATCAGCTTCTTTATTAAGCTCTCGTCTAACATGTACGAATTTCACATTTTTATAATCCAACATCATATTCCAAATTACGATAAAATATTTTTGAATTCTTTCATCTTGCAATTTATATTGATGGTTTAGCTGTTTAACAACTAATTCAGAATCTAAGAAACATTCCACTTTCATTTGCTTCGCCTGTTTTTTCCCAAAATGCTTTTTTACTTGGTCTAAAGCATAAATTAAAGCCTCATACTCAGCCTCATTGTTTGTACGGTTATCGCCAATATATTCACTAAACTCATACTTTTTCAAAATCTGTCCACCACTATCCACAGCAGAAATAACCCCACCAATCCCCGCCGGACCAGGATTTCCTCTCGAACCTCCATCAGTATAAATTGTTATTTTTTTATTCATAAATATCTAACTTGTCATTTATAATTCACCATTTATAACACTTCATTCTCCTCTCAATTTCTCCACAATCTGTCCTAATTCTTCCTCCGAATAATAATCTATTAAAATTTTTCCGTTATTTTTAATTCCACGTATTTTTACTTTGGTATTTAAATTATCAGCAATTTTATTTTCAATATCCAAGAGGTCTGGGTCAACATCTTTTTTAAGGCGATAGTTCTTACTAACTTTCACCCTCTTGGTCACACCCTCTACCTGTCTAACATTTAACCCTTCTTTTAAAATAGACCTAAATAAATCTAATTGTTTTTTCTCATCTTTTAAGACTAAAATCGTACGTGCATGACCTTCGGTAATCTTACCTATCACCAAAGCATCTTGTATTTCCTGAGGCAATTTTAAAAGTCTTAATATATTTGCTACTGCACTCCGGCTTTTTCCAACTTTTTGTGCAACCTCATCTTGTGTTAAATCAAATTCTTGTTTAATTCTTTCATAAGCTTGTGCCTCCTCAATTGGATTTAAATTATGCCTTTGAATATTTTCAATCAATGCCCACTCAGCTTTATTTTGATTCGTAACTTCTCTAACCACAACAGGCACCTTTGACAAGCCAGCCAACTTAGAAGCTTCCAATCGTCGCTCTCCAGCAATCAATTCATAATCACCATCTTTTCTACGACTAACAACTAATGGCTGAATTATTCCATGAGAGACAATTGAATCCGATAATTCTTGTAGCCTACCTTTATCAAAATTTGTTCTTGGCTGATAAGGATTTGGAACAATTTCTTCCACTCCAACCGTCATTACACTTTCTCTAGCTTGTTTATTTGCTTTATCAATAAAATCTTCTTTCTTATTTTTGTCTTGAACTAACGTTTTTTTAACAACAAAACTTTTCCCACCTTGCCGTGGATTTTTTGTAATAGTTCTTCTATTTTTTATTAACTCTTCTTTTTTAGCATAATTTCCACCAAAATAATTAGCCTCTCCGACTGAGTTACTTTTAATAGAAGACCTTTTTAAAACCTTTTTTGTATTATGCTTTCTAGCCTTTGGCTGGCTAATTTTAGCTTGTTTTCGCTGTGGAATTAATGAGGACAATCCCCTTCCCAGCCCACCTTGTTGAACCATATTTATCTAATTTTAAATTTTAAGTTTTAAATTTTAATTCAATTTCTAATTATTTAATTACCTATTTATTAATTACTAAGAGTTATGTTGCTAATTTTCTTCTTTTTTTTAATAACTTCATATACATATCAAAAAATTCATCACTTTTTTTCCTTTAGCCACTTCTAATAGTTCTAAAATTAAATCTATATACCTATTTCCTTAAAACTTATCAGCAATTATATCACAATACTTATGTATATTATCCATTAATTTTTGTCATTCAGCACTTATTTTACCTAACCTTTCCTTGAGCATTATCAAGATATATCTATATTTTCCATTGCAGATTCATTGCAAATTCTCTTATTTTAGCCTCTACCAAATTCTCAAAATGTTGAGTTTTCATTAGTCGTTGCTCCAATCTCTCTTTTGTAATTTTTAATTATTAATTTTGTACTTATTTATGACTTCCCCTGCCAATTGTCGATAAGCTCTTGCCCCCGCATTAAAAGTATCAAAGTTTAAAATTGATTTACCAAAACTTGGAGCTTCTGCTAATTTAACCGTTCGAGGAATAACCGCTTTAAACACTTTGTCCGGAAAATGTTTTCTCACCTCTTTTACCACCTGTTTAGCTAGTCTATTTCTCTTGTCATACATTGTCATTAAAATCCCTCCCAAATCTAAATTTGGTTGTAAATTTTGTTGAACCAAATCTATAGTATTTAATAATTGTCCTAGTCCCTCCAAAGCAAAATATTCCGTTTGAACTGGAATAATAACTTCGTCTGCAGCCACCAATCCATTTATTGTTAATAATCCTAGGCTTGGTGGAGAATCAATAATTATAAAATCATAATTAGATCTAACCATTTCTAATATTTCCTGTAATTTAAATTCTCTATTTTCAATCTCTGTTAACTCAACTGTTGCTCCAGCCAAGTCTTGACTTGCTGGTAAAATTTGCAACCCCTCTGACCCAGTTGCTAGAACAAGATCGCTTGGATGTTCATTCATAAAAAGAGCATGGTACAAACCTTTTTCTATATTCTGCACATCAACTCCTAATCCACTAGAAGCATTGGCTTGAGGATCTAAATCAACTAAAAGAACTTTCTGACCTTGATCAGCCAAATAACTGGCTAAATTAATAGCTGTGGTTGTTTTGCCCACGCCACCTTTTTGATTTATAAGTGATATTATTTTACCCATAAAAAAATGAAAAGAATTAAAATTCCCTCTCGCTAAACTTATTTTTATTATACTAGAAAATAAATCTTTAGGCAAATTAAAAAAAGACACCCTTCAGGCGTCTTTTTTTTGAAAAACATTTGCAAATAGAAATTACTTCAATTCTACGGTTGCTCCAGCTTCTTCTAAAGTCTTTTTCATTTCTTCAGCTTCTTCTTTGGCAACTTTTTCTTTAATTACTTTTGGAGCTGCATCTACCATGTCTTTAGCATCTTTAAGCCCAGCATCAGTAATTGTTTTTACAGCCTTAATTACATTAATTTTAGAATCACCAGCTGAAATTAATTCAACATCGTATTCTGATTTTTCATCAGCGCCAGCATCGGCACCAGCATCACCAGCTACAGCACCGGCCACTGCTACCGGAGCAGCAGCAGAAACACCAAATTTTTCTTCCAAAATTTCCACCAATTCAGCCAAATCCAAAACACTCATTTTTTCAATTTCCTCGACAAGGTTTTTGAATTTTTTTGGAACTTCAACTTCTGCTTTTTCCTCTTTAACTTCTTCCTTTTTTTCTTCTGTCATAATTTTATGATTACTAATTAATAATTTTCAATTTACAAATTTTCAATTTTCAAAAAATTTCTAATGTCACAATTCTCAATATCCTAAATCAATAATTTTAAACTGATTTTTAAAAATTGAATTATTGCCTTATTAAAAATTGACTGAAAATTGAAAATTGAAAATTGAAAATTTTATTTAAAAAATATTAAATACTATTTCTAAGAGATAATTATCTCCTGCAGAATTATTATTCTTTACTCTTCTTAATAGCCTGCAACGTATAAACCAATCCTCTCAGATTTCCATCTAGTACATTCACAAAACCAGAAATAGGTGCCTTCAAACTTCCCACCACCTTAGCAAGTAACTCATCCTTACTTGGCAATTTAGCTAAAGCAGTCATTTCTTTTTGATCCATTGCTTTCCCCTCCAAAACTCCAGCTAACATTTTCAAATTCTCATTATCTTTACTTAATTTACTAATGATTTTAGCTGCAGACACTTCATCATCTCCACCATAAACAAAAGCTAGTTGGCCTTCCATATTTCTAGCGTCTAACTCAATTTTTTGGTCGTTAAAAGCAACCTGAGCCACACTTTTTTTCAAAACTTTCATCTTAATCCCTTCGGCTCGAAGAGCATTCCTCAATTCACCCATCTCATTAACAGTCATCCCTTTATAATCAACGACTACCGTCGCTTTACTTTCTACAAGATTTTGAATAAAATCTTTTGCCAATTGTTTTTTTTGATCTTTACTTAACATAATTTTAAATTTAATAAAAAAATCTACATATTATGCAGACTTATAACAGGACACCAAAAAGTACTCTGTAATTTTTCTCGTTAGGACTTATACACGCCTAAGGTCTGCGAAAAATTTTCTCTATTTATTTGTACTTATTCATCTTAACAGATTTTTATTTTTTGTCAAGAACTTAAGAATATTTATTTTATACAATTTATTGACTGCTATAAATAATATTGAGCATTTAACATCTCGTTTTCTTAATTCATCAATTCTAATTGTTTCTTTAAAATATCATTTTCGTTTCGCAACCTTTTTATTTCTTCCTCTAATTTTCTTTTTAGCATTAACCGTTCCTGACTTGAATGATAATTTCTCCACCGAGAAGTTCTTTTGTGTCTACTAAGTTCTACTTTTTTTCGTTGATTACTCTCTTTAAGATGTTTCATTTTTTCTTCATATACATTTAACCTCAACTCTAAATCAATTAAATCTGAAGTAACCATTCTATAAAATTTTTGCATATCAGCATTTTCAGGTTCACTCTTTCTTCCAAATCTATATAACTTTTCTAGTAACCTCAACCTCGCGTCTCTAGACTTATTCCTTTCCTCTTGTCCTATCATTTTAGAAATTTTCAATTTTGTTTCAGAAACATCCAACAATCCTACTGCTAACTTATAAATAATATATTCATAGGAAATATCAGAATTATCAAATCCTAATTTACTTACAATATTTTTAGCCATTGAGTCCTCCAAGACTGAATATCCATAAGAACAACTCAATTGATATTTAAAATTTTCATCCAACAACTTTCTTTCTTCTTCTGGCAATTGAGCCTTAAGCTCACTGAGTTTACCCAGTTGACTTGAATCAGAGAAATTTATTATATCACCAATATTTCTAGGGGGATTAACTCTTTTTTTATTTTTGCTACCTTTATATTTTTTTACATCTCCCATACTTCCACTAACTGCATATCCACTAGTTAGACCTGTCCTTTTATCACTCTCCCTTATTTCCGTCTCTTGTCCAAAACCATTGACTACATTAGTAACATAATCACCAATATATTTTATCACCGAAGTGTTTTTAATCCTTTCTCCCCCGACCCCAACAAAATCATTTTTATTATCCGTTAAGTCGATATTATTTGACGCAACAACTCCTAATAAAAATTCATCACCATGATGATGAGTGGGCACCAATTCTATATTTTGTTTTTCTGACCATCGTGTTAACCGAGAGTCAGTTAATGCTCTTGCCATAACCCACAATGCTTTATCACCCGCATTATAACAATTTACTTCATTCAAAAATTTTAAACCATCTAAATCAAAAAATAATGCCCCAACAGATCTTAATCCATCAGAATCAACGAAATCTTTATTCACAAATTTATCACTAATAGCCCTAGTCATTACCGTCATAAAATAAGCGTGAGACCAAATTTCTAATCTATCATTTCGTTGTCTATTCATTTCTTCCATAAACCTTTGCCCCGTAAACATATTCATATGAGAATCAACACCTTTATCAGCATCCGTTGATAAATTATTAATAAATTCTTGAACAAATTGTTGTATTTGGTCAACCCGATCTTCACTTTCACGAGACAACTTTTTTAGAAGATTGTCTACCAATTGACTGACCTGTTTACGCCCATTCTTCACAATAGAATCCAGCTCCTCTAATTTACCTAAAAATAAAATACTTTCAAAATGTGCATCTAAAATCGATTGATCTAAAGATTTGTCATTCTTTTCAGGTATTTTTTCCATAATAGCAACTACAACTTTATTTATTTGCCTCACCTCAACACTAGGATAATTATATAAATTATCTCCATCTGACATCACTGGCAATTTTTCTTTAATTGTATTTTTACTTTTATTCACTTTTTTATTTTTATTTATAAATTAATTTAAATTTCTATCCCATCAATGAGAAAAACCCACCTAAGCTAATACCAATAACAGCATGTGCTATCAGTTTTAAAACTCCAAGCATAATTAATCCAAAAGCTCTCTGAAATAACATTAAAAATATCAATAAGAATACAAAACCATATCTTTCCAAGGTCATTTTTGTATGTTCAGATATTGGAATAATAGCAAATAATAATTTTGACCCATCCAATGGTGGTATTGGAAACATATTAAAGACCATCAATAAAACATTAATTTGTACTACTATGGCTAAAATTTGTAAACCTAAACCATCCACAACACCGAAAAGTAAGGCTGCTTTTATTAACATTCCCGCCACAACAGCCATTACTAAGTTTGATAACGGACCAGCTAAACCAACCAAGGCTGGCCCATATTTTTGATTTTTTAAATTATATGGATTAAATGGCACTGGCTTAGCCCAACCAAATAAAAATGATGAGCCCGTAAGAAGCAGTAATCCTGGTATAATAATTGAACCAAATAAATCTAAATGTTTAGCCGGATTAAGCGTCAGCCTCCCCGCATATTTAGCCGTTGGATCACCCAACCAATAAGCCATATACCCATGAGAAACTTCATGCACCACCACCGACATTATCAAAACTATAATTTGTAAAGTTATTCCTGTATCCATTTAATTGACATTTATTTAATTATTTGCTATACTACTATCTGTTATCTGCCTGGACTGAATAATACTAATAAGCTGTGGTAAAAATTAGCAAATTCTTGTCGAACGATTAAGCAGATAACTAGCATTTTATTTGAAGACAATATTATTGAAAAGATTACTTCAATAAATCTAGCAATATCTATATACTACTATAAATCAATTAATAATTCAATACTATGGCTAAATGTTATAAATGTGGTAAAAAAGCAATAACTGGAAACAATCGTTCCCACTCCAATACTGCCACTAAAAGAAAGTTTAAAGTCAACATTCAAAGTAAAATTATCGACGGTACGAAAAGAAAAATTTGTGCCAGCTGTATCCGTACCATGAGTAAAGTTAGCTAATTTTTGTTATTTTCACCGTTTCTAAAAAACTCCTTTTTAGCAAAGGAGTTTTTTGTATGATCCCTATTTTTAAACATTACTCCAAGCACTTTCAATACTTAACATCCCATCAAAATTAAAAAATATTCTAAATAGTTTTAAAAATTTTTTTGCAAATGCGACAGTGTTATGTAACGCTGTAATGTTTGTAAAAAAATTTATTTATTATTTTTATTCTATTTAAAAATTCTACTGACTCTAAAACTCACCATAAACATTATTCCCAAAATCAAAGCCGTCCCTCCCATAATTGCTAAGGCTTGCGTCAAACTATACACATCTGCTACCCAACCAATAATAGGAATGATACTGGCATATAACAACTTACCAAAAAAACTTTCTACAGATAAAATTGTAGCCCGCAATTCCGAACCAATAATTCGATTAATATAATCACTCACTATAATATTTTTATAACCTCGAACAAACTGCTGAATAAAAGCGAAAGAAAAACTAAACAAGAAAATAAAATTACTCATCAATAAAAAACTTACGGCTACCAAAAATATTAACATAATAAATGAATATTTTTCTCCCAATCGCTTCTCTAATTTATGAGCATATTTTGACGAAAAAGCAGATATCACTTGAAAGCTAGCAAAAACAGCTCCAAAATAGATAACGTCCACTCCAGACAATTTAAAATATGATTGATAAAGCCATAGAACAGATTGATTAAAAGCATGAATAATCACAGAATAAAATATAATCCATTTTAATTTTCTATTTTGTTTATTTTTAGTAGTAAGATATTTCTTGACAGTATTAAAAAGTTCTTTTAAATAATTCTTTTTAATAATTATTTCTTCTCTAAGTGGCTCCTTTAAAGAAAAAGTTAGTGGTATTAGTAAAAAAAAGAATGGAACGGAAGCAAAAAGTGTATATCTTAAATCCACCTTGGCAATAAATCCTCCAACAATTCCAGAAGTAGCCAGGGAAATCATTCCATAAAATAAAGCTTTTCCCCATATTTTTTGATATTCCTCTTCCCTCTCCAAGCCCTTTAAAGTGTCAAAAAGTAAAGCCGTAATTGCTCCCGAGGTAAAAGACACAAATAGAGCAAAGAAAAACTCTCCTAAGAAGAAACCTAAAAAATTATGTGCTAAACTATAAGAAATCATTCCTAAAAAAATTGATACCCCAGCAATAATCAAAGATTTTTTTCTACCATATCTATCCGCAAAATATCCACTAGGAATTTCCATCACAACGGTAAATAAAGCATAAAAAGACTGTAACCACATTATATCCACTAAGCTTAATCCATTGTTCTGCCAAAAAATAACAATCACCGGCACAGAAAAAAATACTCCCTGCAAAATCTGATAGATATAGATTTTCCAAATATTATTTTCTAACTTTTTCCTTTCTTTATTCTTCATAAATATAATCAATTAACAATCTCTTGTGGTATTTTTTGCAAATGCGACAGTGTTATGTAACACTGTAATATTTGTAAAAAATACTATACATTATTTTTTTTCTTATTTTTACACAGCCTCTTTTCCTGATTTTTGTCTCGATAATGACTG
>CAZRER010000013.1:9831-16106 GCA_964599525.1 uncultured Bdellovibrionales bacterium | reverse complement strand
TATTAGTATTGTAATTATTATTGTGGCTTTAATTATTACTAAGGTTTTAAAAAGGGGAAAGCCAGGTAATTTTCAAAACTTAATAGAAATAGTCTTTGAGGGACTGCTAGATTTAATAGATAGTGTCACCGGCGATCGTGAGCAAACTAGGAAATTTTTTCCTTTAGTAGCCACGATTTTTATTTTTGTTATTTTGATAAATTGGATTGAGGTAGTACCAGGATTGGGAACAGTTGGGGTTGAGCAAATTCATCATGGAGAGAAGATTTTAGCCCCTTTCGTTAGAAGTGCAGCTGCTGATTTAAATGTTACTTTGGTAATTGCTCTGACAGCTGTGTTGACCGCTCAATTTATGGGCATTTCAGCTTTGGGGTTAAAAGGTTATGTGGGAAAATTTTTAGTAAGCCCCTTTAAAAAACCATATTTTGTTGGTACTTTTGTGGGAGTGCTTGAAATTATTTCAGAATTTGCTAAAATAATATCATTCTCTTTTCGATTATTTGGAAATATTTTTGCCGGAGAGGTTCTGCTAACTGTAATGCTAATGTTAGTGCCATTATTTGTTCCATTACCATTTTTGTTTTTAGAGATTTTTGTAGGGTTTGTACAGGCGTTAGTGTTTGCGATGCTAACCTTAGTATTTATGAAAATGGCAACAGAAGCACATTAGGACACGTTCGCGTAATTTTCAATTTTCAATTTTCAATTTTTAAAACAATTTTCAATGTCATAATGAATTAATGTTTAAAAATTGGAAATTGAAAATTAGAAATTAATTAATAATTTATAATTAAAAACATGTCAGTATCACCAGAAGATGCAAAAATGGTTGTTGAAGGCGCTGCTCAAAGCGTCGAAGGAACAAAGGCAATAGCAGCTGCTATTGCTATGGGAGTTGGAGCAATTGGACCAGGTTTAGGAATTGGTATTTTAGCTTCAAAGGCGTTAGAGGCTATTGGACGAAACCCGGAAGCCGCTCCAAAAATTCAAACAGTAATGATCTTAGCCATTGCCTTTACTGAGGCTATCGCTATTTATGCTTTAGTAGTCGCATTGATTATTAAATTTGTATAGTATAGTTCACAGTTCATGGTTCACAGTTCACGGTTAATATTTATTTGCTACGATTTGTAAGTAAAATACTTGTTGATTTGTGAGCCGTAATAGTGTGGGGTATAATTATAAAAATATGCATAATTTTGAAAATCTCAGGGTGTATCAAAGAGGGCTAGATATTACAGATGATATTTATACATTAACAAGTAAATTTCCAAAAGATGAAGTTTTTGGGCTTACTAATCAACTGAGAAGAGCTATTGTCTCGATAGTATTAAATATAGCTGAAGGGAGTGGAAGGACAAAGAAAGACTTTAGACATTTTTTAAATATGTCCCGTACTTCAGCTTACGAGAGTACTGCAATACTAGAAATTGCTAAAAGAAGAAAATATATTAGTGATGAGGAATTTAAAACATTTTATCATCAATTAGAAATAATTATTAAAATGATAAATAAATTAAGGTCTAGCATTCACGATTAATAGATTTTTAAAACTGTGAACCGTGAACTGTGAACCGTGAACTATCAACATGGAATTACTTGGAAATCTAGGTATAAATGGAAAATTATTTTTGGCACAATTATTTAATTTTGCCATATTGTTTTTTGTTTTAAAAAAATTTGCTTATCAACCAATTTTAAAAGTACTAGATGAGCGAAAGGATAAAATTGATAAAGGATTAAAAGATGCTGAGGAAGCTGAAAAGAAATTGGAAAAAATAGTAGAAAAAGAAGAGAGAGTTTTAGACAAAGCTAACAAGAAGGCCACAACTATTTTATTAGGGGCAGAAGAAAAAGCTGAATCCAATAGAATTAAAGCTGTAACCAAGACGGAAAAGGAAATTGCTGATTTAATGAAAAAGGCTGAACAAAAAATTGCTGACAAAAAAGAACAGATGTTGAGAGAATTAAAAAAGGAAGTAGCTGGGTTAGTAGTATCGGCCACCGAAAAAGTTGTCGGAGAGAAGATTAACGAAGAAAAAGATAGGGAATTGATAGAAAAAGTGACAAACGAATTATAAAATAACTATTCTTGATTATTAATAGAAAAAATAATTTTAATTTTTATAGATAATTCAAATTTTATGAAAAATATTCCAGAGCAAAATCCTAACAAAGAAAATAATTTAGAACAAATTGCCAAAGAAATTTTTGATAATTGGAATCAGTCTTTGCGATATGAAGAGGGAGATGATTTAGAAAAGAAAGCTGAAGTAGTGGCAAGTAATTATTTAGAGGATGGAGAGTTATTTGGCACGGTATCTAAGTTGATCAGACATGGAAGGAGCGAAATAGCTGGTTATTTTAAACATTTTTTAGAATCTAAACCGAAAGGGGAAATTATTGAGGTGAATGTTATAGAATTGGATGAAAGTACTATTTTGCAAGAGGGATTGTATAATTTTACTCTCGTCAAAGATAGTAGAGAAAAAGTGGTAAAAGCACGATTTACTTTTGTTTATCAAAAGGATAATAATGGAGAATGGAAAATTTTGCATCATCATTCGGCAGTTGAAAATGACAGGAATAAAGTATTAAATAATAATAGAGAAGTTTTTGATCTAGACGACGAAGATTTACTCTTGCAACCAGAAGAAGATACAAAAGACAGGGTGCAAAAAGGGCGAGATAAGCAGATTGGTAGTTATAGATTAAGAACTGGCTTTTATACCAATGACAGTGGTTTAGTGAGGCGATTTACATATTTATTTAAAAATGACAAAGTTGTTTGTCAACAAATTTCTGAACTACCAGCAGGGTTTGAGGGAGAAATAGAAAAAATTAAGTAGGATTTGTCTCTCAATGTTGATAAGTCCATAGCAGGGATATATAAATTATAGATTCGATTAATGACTAAATATACCGCGAACTGAGGACTGATAACTGATAACCAAAAGTATGAAAACATCCATCAAGCAATATGCACAAGCATTATATGAATTGACCAAGGATAAACCCGAAGACGAGGTGAGTGTTGTGGTGGAAAAATTTATTGCTAATTTAAAGGAGAAAAGACTATTAGGAAAAGCTAAAGATATTATTAAGGAATTTAAAAAGATTTATAATCAGAAAAATGGTATTGTGCAAGCTAAAGTACAAACGGCTAGAGAATTAGATAAAATAAGTCAAGAGAAAATTATTGAGTTCATTAAAAATAAGTATCAGGCCAAAGAAGTTGACCTATTAATGGAAATAAGCCCAAAATTACAAGGGGGTTTAAGAATTACGGTTGGGGACGAGGTGATTGACGGAAGTGTTTTGGGGAGATTAAGAAAACTGAGGAGTAGCTTGGCGGAATAATAAAAACCCCACGCCGAACGATTTGGTGGGGAATAATATAGATTTGTAAAAACAGGAATTATAATTCACAATTTACAATTTAATTTAGAAAGTTATTAGATTGTAAATAGTAGGTTATAATCGAAGTTCATTAAAAAGTCCCAAATAAAAAAAAGACCCAACACCAAGCGATTTAGCTCGGTACCGGGGTAGTGGGTGTTATCATAGTGATAATTTTTGGCAGACGGCAATATATTTTCCGCTCTCCTTGATTGACGTACACAGGTCGTAGTTTTTTCCAATTGTTTCAGCTAGGTTTTTCGCTATACCTTCGTCTGGCGGGTCAATGCTTATTGTTAAGTCTTCCCTCAGTATAACTGAGGGGAGGAAGAAGAATACTTCTTCCAACGCCTTCCCGTAGGTATCTCGACATACTCTGTTGAGTTTTTCAAGAATCGAAGTTGAATTTTTTAGTTGTGTTTCTACTTCGATTTCTTCTTCCCATGTTATGGAGATTTTTATTCGTCTTTTTTCACATTGTCCTCCTTATATTTTTTCTGCTTCGAGCCAATCTCAGAGCATTGGGGTATTATATCAGGGGGGGATTTTGTCAAGAAGGAGTAGCTATAAATATTTTACAAGTTTATAAATCTAAATTTTTTTATGCTTTAGTATTTGTAAATTTGTAATTGATTTGTAGATTTATAAAAGTAAAAATTTAAAATTTATTAAAAGATTATGTCAAAGAATTATATCATTGAAGAATTAAAAAAACAGATAGAAGGGCTTTCTTTAGAAAATGAAACTCAGAAAGTTGGTGAAGTCATAGAAATAGGAGATGGTGTAGCCAAGGTATCTGGATTGTCTGAATTGATGGCGTCGGAAATGGTTAAATTTCCTGATGGGACAACTGGAGTAGCTTTGAATTTAGAAGAGGAGCAAATTGGAGTAATGATTTTGGGTGATTACAAGGGAATTAAAGAAGGAGATCAAGTAATGGCTACGGGAAAAATTCTTTCTATTCCTGTTTCAGAAAAAATGATTGGTCGGGTGATAAATCCTCTAGGAGAGGCTATTGATGGCAAGGGTAAGATTGAAAGTGAAGTTATTTATCCCATTGAAAGAGAAGCGGCTGGAGTAATTGAAAGAAAATCAGTAGATCAACCAGTACAAACTGGTATAAAAGCCATTGATGCTTTAATTCCTATTGGACGAGGGCAACGAGAATTAATCATTGGAGATCGGCAAACAGGTAAAACGGCGGTAGCCATAGATACAATTATTAATCAAGCTGATCAAGATATGATTTGTATTTATGTAGCCATTGGGCAGAAGGAGTCAAAAATTGCTAGGATTGTGGCTGAATTAGAAAAGCGAGGAGCAATGGAGCATACTATCATTGTCACGGCTGGAGCTTCTGAATCAGCTGCCTTTTCATTTTTAGCACCTTATTCCGGAACAGCTATCGCCGAATTTTTTATGGATCAGGGAAAAGATGTTTTAATAATTCATGATGATTTAAGTAAGCATGCTTGGGCCTATCGTCAAATTTCTTTAATTTTGCGTCGTCCACCGGGACGAGAAGCTTATCCGGGAGATATTTTTTATCTTCATTCTAGACTTTTAGAGAGAAGTGCTCGTCGTAGTGAAGAAGCTGGAGGAGGTTCAATCACAGCCTTGCCGATTATTGAAACTCAGGCTGGTGATGTTTCTGCTTACATTCCAACCAATGTTATTTCCATTACTGATGGACAAATTTATCTAGAAACAGATTTGTTTTACAAGGGGGTTCGTCCGGCTCTAAATGTTGGTTTATCTGTTTCTAGGGTTGGTTCAGCAGCACAAATTAAAGCTATGAAAAAAGTAGCTGGAACTTTGCGTTTAGATTTAGCGCAATTTAGAGAATTAGAGGCCTTTGCTCAATTTGGATCTGACTTAGATGAGGCCACTAAACAAAAAATTGAAAGAGGAAAACGAACGGTAGAAGTTCTGAAGCAGGGACAATATGAGCCGATTAGCGTGGAAAATCAAGTAGCTATTCTCTATGCTTTGACTAATGGATATTTAGATGAAATATCAGTGGAAGATATTACTAAGTGGGAAGAAGAATTTAGTAAATTTATAAATGCATCACATCGGGAGGTATTGGATAAAATTAAAGAAACGGGAGTGCTTGATGAAGATATTGAAAAAGGGTTAAAAAAAGCGTTGGGAGAGTTTAAGTTATAAGGATATTTTTTAATTTGAAATTTTTTTGGGTGAGTCCTACAAAACTACAAAATAACTACAAATCTACAAATGTTAAAATTAACAGCTAGGATTGAATATTTGTAGATTGGTAGTAGATTCGTAGATTTGTAGGAGTAGAAGACTTATAAATTACAAACTAAAACTTTAGAGGTATGGCAAATTTAAAAGACATTCGACGACGAATAAAATCAATAAATAATACGGCAAAAATTACTCGAGCAATGGAGATGGTTTCGGCTGCCAAGATGCGTAAAGCTACGGAAAGTGCCTTGGCCATTCGAGACTATGCCCATAGTGCCCGGAGTATTTTGGATAATTTATCCAGAGCTTTTGAACGGTATGACTATGGTTTGCTGGAGGTGCGTCCAGTCGAAAAAGTTTTAGTAGTAATTATTACTTCCAATCGAGGACTTTGTGGTTCTTTTAATTCTCAAATTATCAAAAAAGTGTTAGCTCAAGTGGAAAACCCCCAAAGTTTAGCGATTAATAGGGTTGGAGAGAAGAAAATTGAACCGAAAGTAAAATTAGATAATCTAAAGGTTGATTTTATTACTGTTGGTAAAAAAGGTGAAAATTTAGTGCGAAGAATTAAAAAAGATATTTTAGCCACCTTTCCAGAAATGACTTATTTGCCAAATGTTGAAGCTGTTCGACCATTGTCTAAAATTGTCATAGACGAATATTTA
>CAZRER010000013.1:0-9731 GCA_964599525.1 uncultured Bdellovibrionales bacterium | reverse complement strand
AAGGAGTCCGCCAGAATGATGGCCATGAGAAATGCAACCGATTCGGCTAATGAAATTGCGGGAGATTTAACTTTAATGCATAATCAGATAAGACAAATGAAAATTACTCAAGAGATTTCAGAAATTTCTGCCGGCCGTGCCGCGCTAGAATAATTAATAATTAAAAATTAAGAATTAAAAATTAAGAATTAACAATTATAATAATGAGTGAACAAAATTTAGGAAAAGTCATTAGTGTTATTGGTCCTGTAGTGGATGTAAAATTTGATGATAAATTGCCAGAAATTTATCATGCCTTGGAAATTGAAATGACTAATGATAAAAATCAGACTGAAAAATTAGTCTTGGAGGTACATCAACATTTAGGCGATGGGAAAGTTAGAACTGTAGCTATGGCTTCCACTGATGGATTAAAAAGAGGTATTCAAGTAAAAAATACTGGGGCACCAATTTCTGTACCAGTCGGTGAAGCGGTGCTGGGACGAATGTTTAATTTGTTGGGAGAAGAGATCGACAATAAGGGAACAATAAAAACTGATAAAGTTTCTCCTATCCATCGAAAAGCTCCATCTTTTTCTGAACAATCAACGAAAGCCGAAATTTTAGAAACGGGGATTAAAGTTGTTGATTTAATTTGCCCATTTATCAAAGGTGGTAAAGTTGGTTTGTTTGGTGGTGCTGGAGTCGGTAAGACAGTAATAATTCAGGAATTAATTAGAAATATTGCTTCGGAACATGGTGGATATTCTGTTTTCGCTGGAGTAGGAGAAAGGACTCGTGAGGGTAATGATCTTTATCATGAAATGAAAGAATCCGGAGTATTAGATAAAACAGCCTTAGTATTTGGGCAAATGAATGAACCACCTGGAGCTCGACAACGAGTAGCTCTATCTGCCTTAACAATGGCAGAACATTTTAGGGATCAGGAGGGACGAGATACTTTGCTATTTATAGATAATATTTTTCGGTTTACTCAAGCCGGTTCTGAAGTATCGGCTTTATTAGGACGAATTCCCTCAGCGGTAGGTTATCAACCAACCTTAGCAGAAGAAATGGGTCAATTACAAGAAAGAATTACTTCTACTAAGAAAGGTTCGGTAACTTCTGTTCAGGCGGTCTATGTTCCGGCTGATGATTTAACTGATCCAGCCCCAGCAACAACTTTTGGACATTTAGATTCAACAGTGGTTCTTTCTCGTAGTTTGGCGGAGCTAGGAATTTACCCAGCAGTAGATCCTCTAGATTCTAGCTCGACTATTCTTGATCCAAATATTGTTGGGGAGGAGCATTACAAAGTAGCCATGGGAGTGCAACAGGTTTTGCAACGATATAAAGATTTGCAGGATATTATTGCTATTTTGGGAATGGAAGAATTATCAGATGAGGACAAGCTTTTGGTAACTCGAGCGAGAAAAATTCAGAAATTTTTATCTCAACCATTTTTTGTAGCGGAACAGTTCACGGGAACACCAGGAAAGTATGTAAAAATTAACGACACTATCAAAGGATTTAAAATGATTTTAGATGGCGAGATGGACGAAGTAAATGAAAATGAATTTTATATGAAAGGCGGAATTGGAGAAGTAGTAGAAAAGAAAGCTGATAGTAAAAAATAAACTAGAAATAGAAAATAGTAGAAGTGATTGTTAAATAAGATTTGTTTTTTAATTTAAAATTTTCAATTTGAAATTTGAAATGAATGATAAAATATTAAATGAAATAATATGCCGACTAATTTTGATTTGGAGGAACGAACAGATAA
The DNA here is from genome assembly GCA_964599525.1 of uncultured Bdellovibrionales bacterium. Taxonomy (GTDB): domain Bacteria; phylum Patescibacteriota; class Minisyncoccia; order Moranbacterales; family DUUL01; genus S145-42. Next base: position 7,969 of record CAZRER010000013.1, on the reverse strand, counting down.
GTTTGGTGAAAATGTTTTGAAATTTATAAAAACAATCAAATAAGATATGGTAATCAGACCATTAATATCTCAAATAGTTCGTTCTGCTACTAGTGTCGGGGCTAATTATATGGAAGCTAATGGAGCTAGTTCTAAAAAGGATTTTAGAAATAAAATTTATATCTGCAAAAAAGAGATTAAAGAAACTAAACATTGGTTAAGAATGTTATCCGCCGTGATAGAATATAACCAAAAAAGAGAAGCATGGATTATCTGGAATGAGGCTCAAGAACTAACCTTAATATTTGGTAAAATAGCAGGGACTTTAAATAAAACAATTAAAAATTGAAATATTGAAAAATTCATTTCAAATTGAAAATTTCAAATTTATAATTTATAATTTATGATAAATTTTAAAATCGTTACTCCAGAAAAAGTCGTTTTGGAAAAAGAAATTTCTCAAGCCACTATTCCAACGGTGGATGGGGAGATTACCATTTTGCCAAATCATCGTTCTTATATTGCCGGAATTAAACCAGGTGAAATTTTGGTTAAATGTGTAGAAAAGAATAAGAAAGGTGAGCAAGATTGTGCCATGGCTGTTTCCGGTGGTTTCATAGAATTTGCTGATAATAAATTAGTGGTTTTGGCAGATACGGCTGAAAGAGCGGAAGATTTAGATTTAGCTCGAGCCGAAGAAGCCAAGAAGAAAGCAGAGGAATTAAAGAAGCAAAAAATTACTGATGAAACACAATATGCGATGGTAGCCGCTCAACTAGAAAAAGAATTGGCGCGTATTAAAGTCGCTAAAAGATGGCGAAAATTGTAAAAGAATTTTAATAGATATTATCACCCCCTGCGTAAGCCTGTCTGCCTTTCTTTTGGTGGAGGGGGTCAAAATCTGAGGGACGAAGATTTTGGGGGGTTTTAAGGAATTTAAAATTTAAAATTTAAAATTTAAATTTAATTTTCAATTTTGAATTTTCAAAATCCAATAGAAAAGAGGAAATAATATATATCTATTATTAGTTTAATTTCTCCCCAAATAAAAAAAGTCACCAGCAAAAAGTGGTGACTTTTTCTGGTGAAGTGAAGTTTATATTAATTCGTTCATTGTTTCTACTATTTCTTTTATTTTTTTACGAGTTTTGTCAGCGATAGTGTCTCTGACAAATTCCATAGGAATATATATATCCCCACTTTTTGTTTTAACAATAACCTCTTTTTCGAGGTTAATTGCTTCGAGAGTACCAAGCAGACTTGATATATTCAAAATTCCTTTTTTCATTTCCACAATCTTTTCTTCGTCCATCTTTCTCTCCTTGTATTTTACCAAAAACAACAACCGCCAAACCTTTTTTGGTGGCTATCATTTTTAAAAAAAGAACTAAATTTATCTAAATCACCCAGTGTGATTTAGACATTGCTAGTATATCAGGGGGGGGGATTTTGTCAAGAAATTTTATTCTTGACATTTTATTTTTTTGTAATATAATATATACCTATGGTATAGGTATAATAATTAAGAATTAATAATTATTAATTAAAAATTAAGATTTAAAAATTAAAATTTAACAATTAACAATAAATTAGATGAAACAAAATAAGGGAGGGAGAAAAGAGAAAATTATCATTGGGCTGAAAAAGGCACATAGTAGTTTGGAGAGAATTATTGAAACAATGGAGAGTGAGAATAGCTTAAAAAATAAAAATGGTGAAGACAAATGTTTTAGTATTATTCAACAAAATTTATCAGTAATGGGTTTGTTGAAATCTGTTAATATTTCTATTCTGAAAAATCATTTAGATTTGTACATTAAAAAAGTTCAACAGGGTAAGATGAATAAGGCCAACTTAACCAAAATGAAAGAAGAAATTTTAAAAACTGTCAAACAGGCACAAGATAAGTAGAGGGCGACTTCTCATATTTATAAAATATTTTAAAAGATTAAAATTTAAATTAATGATTATGAAGACAAAAATTATAATAAGTAGTATTGTTATATTAGTAATTGGAGGTGGACTAATATATAGTCAATTTAATAAAGCACAAGCCAAGAAAGAGGTAGAAAATAATCAAGAAGCAAAAGCAGTTAAAACCATTAAAATTAATAGCGATGTTTCTGGTAGTCACACCATCGTTAGGCAGGGAGTGATTAAAGGGCAAAAAGAAATTTATCTTTCTCCAAAAGCTGAGGGGCGAGTACAAAGAATATACAAGGAAATTGGTGAGAGAGTTTATCAAGGACAGATGTTGGCTAAAATTGATGGTCGAGAATATTGGGCACAAAGTAATGTGGCTAAAACTGGGTATAATTTTGCTGATAAAAGCGTATCTAAGACAAAAAAGTTTTTTGAAAGTCAAATAAAACAAGCTAAAAAAGCGCGGGACCTAGCAAAGGAAGCTTATGACAATTATAAAAAGGGAAATGACAGTGAAAAAATTGCCGAAGCTAAAGCTAATTACGAAATGGCTAAAAAGGCAGTAGATACAGCTAAACGCGGTTATGACTTACAAGTGAAAACGGCAAAAGGACAGAGAGATGTAGCCTATAGCCAACTACAAGCAGCTAATACGGTAGCTGGAAATACAAATTTAACAGCACCTTTTTCTGGGGTTATTGCCCAGGTTAAAGTAGAGGTTGGTGACTTAGTTTCACCGCAGAGGCCGATGTTTTTATTAGTTGATGATCGGGAAAAAGAAGTAGAAATTTCTGTGGAGGGGTACTATCTTAAGGCGATTAAAGTCGGCGATGAAATTAAAGTTATTGCTAAAAATGGCGAGGAGCGAATGGCAAAAGTAAAAGCAATTAGCCCAATGATTGATACTCACACTCGCAAAGGAATTATTAAGATTATTTTACCGAAAAATAATATTTTTGAATTAGGTGAATATGTAAAGGTTGTTATTCCACAGCCAAAAACAATGCAATTAGGAGAAGTAATTATTCCTCAAGAAGCGATAGTCAAAATCTATCATGATAATTTTGTTTTTATAGTAGATAGTAATCAAGCCAAAAAAGTTCCAGTAGAGTTAGGAGACATTGTTGGTAATGGAGTTATTGTTAAAAGGGGGCTAAAAGGCGACGAACAGATTATTATTGAAGGACAACAATCCATAAATGATGGAGATAAGATTAAATTTTAAAAATATGAATGAGAATAAAACAGGTTTTTTTGGTCGGGCGGCAACTTTCTTTTTACATCATAAAGAGTTAGGGGTTTTGACTTTTATTGGAATTTTTGTTTGGGGAGCATTATCTTTTGTAATGATGCCAAAACAATACAATCCGGAAATTACCGCTCCAGCTTTTAGAATAGTAACTAAATTTCCAGGCGCAACCAGTGAAGAAGTCTATCAATTGGTTACTCGCAAGATGGAAGATCGAGTGCGAGAAATTCCAACGGTAGATAAAATAATGTCTCAATCTTTTGACGGTGGGGTTAGTGTTGTTGTTGTTCAATTTTTTATTGGTGAAGACTTGGAAAAAGCAAAAATAACTCTAACACAAAAATTACAAAGTAACATAAGTGATAAGCCAATGGGTGTTAGTGATCCGCAGATTATTGCTATTGATCCTGATGATGTGCCTATTATGGCTTTGAGTTTAACTAGTAAGAATTTATCCCCGGCTTCTTTACGGGCGTTAGCTTATGATATAGTTGATAAAATCAAAGAAGTTAGGGGAACTTCAGTAGTTTCAGTTACGGGTGGAAAACAGAAAGAGTTGCGAGTAGATATTGATCCAGCGAAATTAGCGCAAAATAATTTAACCTTGCAAAGAGTAGGAGATACTATTAGAGGAAATAATATGTATATTCCGGCTGGAGAGATAAAAAACAGCGGGAATAGGTACAAAACTACCGTAGTGGGGTTAATTGAAAATATTGATGATTTAAAAAACATTGTCATTAATCAAGAAGAAAAAAGTGTAGTTTATTTATCTGACATTGCCGACATATCCTATACAGATCAGGAAGTAAAATCAAAAGTGCGTTTTTGGGATAAAAAGGATCAAGATCGGGAAGCAACCTTTATTACTATCTCTAAATTAAAAGGAACAAATGTTACAGGAATTACTAAGGCTGTTGAGAAGAAAATTAGCGAATTAAAAGATAAAAAAATAATTCCATCAGATGTAAAACTCAATATTGTTAGAAATGAAGGACAGGTAGCTGCGGAAGCAACTATGACCTTAACTAGTAATTTAATTTCGGCCATTATTATCGTCGCTGTTATTCTACTTTTATTTTTAGGTTGGAGAAGTGCATTGATAGTTTTAATTTCTATTCCGTTGACCTTATCGGCTGTTTTTGGTATCGGTAATTTGGCGGGGCAAACTATTAATAGAATTACTTTATTTGCCTTAATATTGTCTTTAGGGATACTAGTAGATGCAGCCATTGTGGTAGTAGAAAATATTTTTAGATTGATGAAGGAAAATCCTTTAGAAAATAAAATTAAATTAATTGCCCAGGCTGTGGATGAAGTTGGAGCGGGGTTGATGCTTAGTACAACCACAGTAACCTTAGCTTTCGTACCTATGGCTTTTGTTACTGGGATGATGGGACCATATATGGGACCAATACCATTTTTTATTCCCTTAACTTTAATTTCGTCCCTGATTATTGCCCTAGTTATTATTCCTTATTTGTTGAATATAATTTCTCGATTGGGGAAAAAACAACAGAGTGAGAATGTTAATGTTAACGATGATGATCAGAAAAAACAAAATATATTTTTGCGAGTAGTTAGTGTTTTACAAAAAAAATATAGCTTATTTTTAGCAAGGTTATTAGAGGATTCAGCAAAAAGAAAAATAATGATGACAACGGTGATAATTGCTTTGTTAATTTCTTTATCCTTTCCTATCTTAAAAATTGTTAAGTTTAGAATGCTTCCCAAGGCGGATAAAGAACAATTTTATATTTATTTAGATTTACCACAATATGCTTCTTTAAAAAAAACAGATGAAGTTGTAGAAGATGTTGAGAAGTTTGTAATGGGAAATACCTTTGGACAAACCAAAAGTATTCAGAGTTTTATTGGCACCCCACAGATAGTCGATTTTAATGGATTGTTTAAAGGTTCAGATAGTCGACAAAATGAAAATCAAGCTACTTTAAAAATTAATTTAACTCACCATAAAACTAGAAATATTACTTCAGAAAAAATTGTTTTAAATTTGCGACCGACTTTAGTGAAGTATTTAGAAAAATATCCAGATGTCAAGGTTAAGTTAATTGAGGATCCGCCAGGCCCACCAGTATTGTCTACTTTTTTATTAAAAATAAAAAGTGGCAATCCGGAGATTAATTTAAAAGTTGTTTCTGATTTAGAAAAAGCTGCTTCTAAAATTGAAGGTGTAGTTGATGTTGACACCACTAAAAATGAACAAACAACCGAATATCTTTTACGAGTCAAAAAAGAAGAAGCTTCTCGTGCTGGTTTAAGTGTTTATGATGTAGCTATGACTTTGCGACGCTTGCTAAATGGAGAGCGAATTGCTATGTACCATCAAATTGGTGGTGATGGTTTACGAAAAGCTGAGCAAGAATATGTTGTTATCCATACTAAAAAAGAGCAGCGAGATGAAAATGCAGATTTAGGAGATATTTATTTAACAAATATGTTCGGACAAAATATTCCATTGATGAGTGTTGTGGAACAAGTTTTAACTGGGAGTGAACCAATTATTTATTCTGATGAAAGAATTCGGACCCAATATGTTTATGCTGAAATGGGCAAAAGAAGTGTAATTTATGCTATGATTGATACTTTAAGCTATTTAGTAAAAGATTATCATCCTTTTGGTGAAAATACTAAATTAACGCATTGGAACTTATTTGGAGTCAATTATGAAAATGTTAAAACGGGACAGACTTTAGATGTTATGTTAGATGGCGAATGGAAATTAACCTTGGAAGTTTTTCGTGATCTAGGGATTGCTATGGGTGTGGCCTTGTTGATGATTTATTTCGTGTTGGTGGCCAGATTTAGATCTTTAGTTATTCCTTTACTAATTATGGGAACAATTCCTTTTTCTTTTGTTGGGGTGATGCCAGGCTTTGCCATATTAGGAAAAACTACAGGATTATTTTTTAATGCTACCAGTATGATTGGCTCCATTGCTCTTTCGGGAATTGTGGTAAATAATGCTATAATGTATTTAGAATATTTAAACTTATTGCGAGAAAGAGGGTATAAGATAGAGCAAGCAATTATCAAAGCTGGAAAGACGAGATTGTTGCCAATTATGTTAACTTCCCTAACAACTATTTTTGGTTCTTTAACAATTATATCTGATCCAGTTTGGGCTGGGCTAGCTTGGTCAATTATTTTTGGACTTTCTTTGTCTGTATTTCTAACTTTAATTATCTTCCCAATAATGTATTATAAATTTCAGAAAAGTGTATGGGAGAAGAACACCCAGAAAGGCACAGAGAGTAATAAGTAAATAATAATTAAAAAATAAATAACACACACAATATATAAACCGATATAATATCACTTCCTTGTATGGTTGTAAGGACGTGGAAAAATATTTAACAATCTGTTTGTATAAAAGCTAAAATAATTAATTAAAGTTTCTAAATTTTATAATGCATTATAATTATAATAGGCTTATTATAAATTTATAGAAACATAAAACAATGAAAAACAAAGAAAAATTTTACCAATTAGATAAAAGTAGTTGGTATATCGAGAGAATGGTTTATCTAGTAGGAGGATTCTTCGTCTTTATTTCTAGTTTATTAGCCTTACTGATCAATATTAAATTTCTCTATTTTACTATCTTTGTAGGAGTAATGTTTATAAATTTCGCCATTACTGGTTGGTGTCCTATGGCGATTATTTTACAAAAAATAGGATTTAAAAGAAAATAATATTATTACATCTTACCATTTTCTTATAATAGCCACATAAGAAAGCGGTAGCAGCAATCAGTAAATTTATATAAAAGGATCTCTCCCCCTTAATAACTACACAGCAAGGGTTGTTGTTTTTGAGAAGTATGTTATTATAAAAATGAAGTTTATAATTAATTAACTAAAGTAAATTTATGTTTGAGATTTACAAAGACAAGGCAGGAGAATTTCGATTCCGGCTTGTTGCTAAAAACAAAGAACCAATTTTCTCTTCGGAGGGTTATAAGACTAAGGCTGCTTGTAAAAATGGAATTGCTTCCGTAATTAAAAACAGTCAAGACAAAGAATTGTTTGAGATTAAAGAAGCCAAAAATGGTAAAGCTCATTTTGTGCTTAAGGCTAAAAACAATCAAGTAATTGGTCAGAGTCAAATGTATGCTACTAAGCGAGGAGCTAGTTGTGGGATTCGTTCTGTGGCAACCAATGCTAAAACTGGAAAAATTGAAGATTTAACAAAATAGATATTTTTATAGAGAAGAAAATAAATAAAGCCGTGATTTTGTCACGGTTTTGTTTTTTTACTTGATTAAATTATGGTTCTGAGGTATAATTTGTTGGACTGATTAAGATAATCACCTCTCACCTATATTGGTGTGGGGAGGAAAGTCTGGGCATCGTAAGATTTAGTTCTTAAGGATAATTGGTAACGCCAATCGAATAATTAGTGATAATTATTCAGGGATAGTGCCGCAGAGACAATACTATTTTACATCTTTTGTGGGTGTAAGAGAAAGGTGAAAAGTGTTGGGATGTTTTTGAAATTTATTTCAACTTGCGACCCAACGCGCTTGTTAGTAATAATGAGTTTGAGATTTATTTATTAATTTAAATAAATCGAGTGGTAAACCCTATTTGATGCAAGGTCGTACTTCTTGTTTGTTCAAGATTTGAACCGCTAAAACCAACTAGCAATGGTTAGTGTAGATAAATGATTATTTATACAGAACCCGGCTTATTAATTAGTCTATTGTATAAAGATAAAGGTATTTTAAATTTATTGAAATGCCTTTATTTTTTATTAAAAATGCGTTATACTGAAATTATAAAAAACATTAGTGTT
>CAZRER010000012.1:0-16145 GCA_964599525.1 uncultured Bdellovibrionales bacterium | reverse complement strand
TCGGAAAGGGGAAATGGATCCAATTATTGGACGAGATGAAGAAATTCGTCGGGTAATACAAATTCTTTCTCGACGAACCAAAAATAATCCAGTGTTACTTGGAGAACCGGGAACGGGAAAGACAGCAATCGTAGAGGGTTTAGCACAAAGAATTATTAATGAGGATATTCCAGATAATTTAAAAGGTAAAGAAATTATAATTATTGATATGGGCTCTTTGTTGGCCGGAGCAAAATATCGTGGGGAATTTGAGGATCGTTTGAAGGCGCTGATAAATGAAATTGAAAAATCAGAAGGGCATTATATTCCTTTCATAGATGAATTGCATACCCTAGTTGGGGCTGGAGCTAGTGAGGGTTCAGCTGATGCTTCTAATATGCTCAAACCAGCTTTAGCTCGAGGAAAATTAAAAATGATTGGAGCAACAACTCTTAAAGAATATCAAAAATATATTGAAAAAGATGCTGCTCTAGAACGAAGATTTCAACCAGTCTATGTTAATGAGCCAACGGAAGAAGATACCTTAGCGATACTTAGAGGAATAAAAGAAAAATATGAGTTACATCATGGGGTACGAATTACTGATGATGCTGTTAAAGCGGCTGTTACTTTGTCTACTCGTTATATTCCCGAAAGATTCTTACCAGATAAGGCCATTGATCTTTTGGATGAAGCAACTTCCGCTTTACGAATGGAGATAGAATCTAAACCAACGGAAATTGATCAAATGGAGAGGGAGATTACTCGGTTAGAAATTGAAGAAAAAGCTATGGGGAAAGAAAAAAATAAGGAATCTAAAACTAGAATTGAAGAAATTAAAAAGGAAAAAGCACAGATACAAGATAAATTAAAAAATCTTAAAGTTAAATGGCAAGCTGAAAAAGAATTGATAGATAAGGTTAAAAACAAAAAGGAAGAGATTGACAAGGCAAAAAGTGAAGCAGAACAACTAGAGAGAGAAGGAGAATTGAGTAAGGTGGCTGAGATTAGATATGGTAAAATTCCAAAAGTAGAAGAAGAAATTAAACAAGCTCAAAAAGAATTAAATAATTTACAACAAAAGGGAAGTATTTTAAAAGAGGAAGTAACCGAAAAAGATGTCGCTAAAGTTGTTTCCCGTTGGACTGGGATTCCAGTAGCTAAAATGTTAGAAACGGAAAGTAAAAAATTGGCTAGAGCAGAGGAGGAATTATCTAAAAAAGTCATTGGACAGAAAACAGCTATTAAAGCAGTGGCTAATGCTTTAAGAAGAAACAGGGCTGGTTTAACTGATGCCAGTCGTCCTATCGGTTCGTTTATGTTTTTAGGCCCTACGGGGGTAGGGAAAACAGAATTGGCAAAAGTATTGGCAGAGTTTCTGTTTAATGATCGAGAAGCGTTAATTAGGGTGGATATGAGCGAATATATGGAACAACATAGTGTGGCTAAATTTATTGGTTCTCCCCCAGGTTATGTTGGACACGAAGAAGGCGGACAATTAACGGAAAAAATTAGACGAAAGCCTTATAGTGTTATTTTGTTTGACGAAATTGAAAAAGCTCATCCAGAAGTATTTAATATTTTGTTACAAATTTTGGATGACGGACATTTGACTGATGCTAAGGGACGAAAAGTGAATTTCAAAAATACAGTTTTAATTATGACTTCTAACTTGGGAAGTGATATAATTATTACTGATTATGCGGAGGCAGAAAAAACGAAGAAGAAAGTTGATAAAGAAAAATTAAGAGAAAAAGTTTTAGGAATTTTACGAAGTAAATTTAGACCAGAATTTTTAAATCGTTTTGATGAGTTAATTATTTTTGAAGCCTTGAACAAGGATAATTTAAATAAAATTATCGATTTACAAATTAAAGAAATTAACGAGAGATTGAAAGAGAAAGATATAGAAATAGTTTTATCAAAAGAGGCTAAAGAATTTTTAATAGAGAAAGGCTACGATCCAGCTTACGGAGCTCGACCATTAAAAAGAGTAATTCAAAAATATATTTTAGATGAATTAGCCTTGGAAATGATTAAAGGAAAAATTAAATCTGGAAAAATAGCAGTAAAAATTGAAAAAGATAAAATATATTTTAGTTAAAAATAAGGTCTGTGTAGGTTATTAAATTATGTTAAGAAAATTATCAATAATTTTATTGAGTTTAATATTTGGGGGTGCCTTAGGTTTTTTTGTGTGGCACGAAGGATATTATTTTCGAATATTGATATCTTTAGTAATGTTAAATTTATTATTTGTCTGGCCTTTAGCTCAAAGATTGCGCTTCTTAGCTATCCCTCTTTTTCTTAGCATTGGTTCTCTTAATTTGTTGTATTTAATAGATGGCATCTATGAAAGGAGCATCTTTATTGGTTTAGCAATGATTATTTATATTTTAGCTTTATGGGGTGCTAATCGTCTAAAAAAATATGATTGTGACCAAACTGCTCAAGGGTTAGTTAATTTAGCAACTATCGTAACTATATTTTTTTGGTTTGTTTCAAATTATGGCTGGTATCTAAACTTTGCCATTAGTAGTTGGGTTTTAGTTGTAATAATGATTATATCTACCTTTTTTATTATTTTTCCTTCTCTAACTATTTCTTTTGTTTCTTGTTATAAAATATATTTTCGACAGGATAAATTTAAGAAAAATAATAAAAATAAGGTTACTAATAAAAGCAAGAAAGATTTTATATTAGCCTTCAAACAACAATTAAAAGTTCAACAGACAGCCTTATTTTTTAGTTTTATTATAGCGCTTATTATGGGTGAAATTATTTGGGGGTTATCATTTTGGCCATTCGGTTATCTTGTAACTGGGATGACAGCGGTTATTATATTATTTTTATTTTGGAGCATTGTTCGTAAATTTATAAAAAAAGAATTGACTAAAAAATTTATTATTGTTAATGTATTTATGATGGTTGTAATTATAATAATTATGATTATAACTTCTCCTTGGAGGATTATTTAGTGTCACTAGATTTTTTCTTTTGGATTAAGTGTAGAAAGTAGAAAAGAATGATAATATTTAATTTAAGCAATACCATGAAAAAAAAGATTATTTTTATTATCAATATTTTATTGATAAGCACCGTGGTAGCATTAATTACACAAATTTTTATCTGGCCACATATTTCTAATAGCTCATTACTTGCTAAATACCAATTGAATAATAGGGATAAAAAAACTATAGTAATAAACAAAACAGAAAAAATAACAGTCAAAGAAAATTTCTCTTTATCCAAAGTAGCTGAAAAAGTTTCTCCGGCCATTACTAAAATTTATTTTTTGGATAAAAATAAAAAAGGAGGACAAAAAATTAAAATGCATTCTGATAATAGTACGGGAGTTGTCCTATCCAGCGATGGAATCATAGTGACCGTATTACCAGATTTTAGTTTAACAAATAAAATTATAAAAGTTTTTTTAAGTGATGGTCGGGAATTTATAGCATCCATTAAAAATAAAGACACTTTTAATGGAATATTAATATTAAAAATAGAGGCTGATAATTTGCCAGTAGCTCCATTTGGAGAATCTAGTAAGTTGGAGAATGGAGAAAAATTAATATTAGCTAGTAAATCCATTGCTAATGATAACATTATATTTTCTTTAGAAAATATAAAAGAATATACGCATTCTTTTACCAAAAAAAATATAGATTTTTTATTTTCCGATGATAATACAGAGGCGTTGGTTTTAGATAGTGTTGTGGATAGGGAATTTATAGGCAGTCCAGCGATAGATTTTAAGGGTACCCTAGTAGGACTCACTAGTATCGCAAAAAAGGGAAATAGAGATGTAGCCTTTGTAATTCCTCTTGATAACATTAAAAAATCAATTAGAGACATTTCAAGCAATGATAAAATTAAACGTGACGAAAAAAGGTTTTTTGGAGTCTATTATTTAAATATAGATAAAAATTTGAATATACTGAACAATTTAGATTCTGACGAAGGTGCTTTAGTCTATAGTCCATCAGGAAAAACAGGGCTGGCCGTATTAGCAAATTCTGTGGGAAAAAAGATTGGCTTAAAAATATATGATATTATTACTCAAATAAACGGTACCAAGATTGATAATGAAAATACGCTCTCTAAGGTTGTGCATAATCAAGACTTAAAAAAAGATATAAAAATAAAGATAATTAGAAAAGGAAAGGAATTAGAGTTGTCGACAAAATAACATATAAATAATATAGATTTATTTACTAAAAAAATTATCTTAAATAAGATGATTTTTTTTACATAAAATTTACTTGACAAGTTCTGAAAAGTAGTTATACTAAAAAGTCATAGTTAATTTGAGATTAATTTGAGATCAGTTTGAATAAATGAAAATATGAATAAAATTTTACAGACAATTACGATTCTTGCTTTTGCCAGCGCGATGGTAGTATTTATATTTAGTGCTTTGCGTCCAGAACAATACCTGGCGGAAAGTGAATTTTTGGTAATTTCAAACAATATAGAAAGTACTTGTAAGCATCAACTCGGAGATACTTTAGTCGGAATTATTAATTCAGAATTATTTCACGAAAATTTATTAGACAAAAATCATCTTACGGAATATTACTTAAAAGCAAAAAAATATCAAAATAGTGATATTGTAGATGTTCAAATTGGAGGGCAATCTTTGTTTGATGTTCAAAATATCTCTGAAAAAATCAAGGAGGGGATATTATTACAATCAATGCAGTATTATCCTGAAAAAGATAAAATCAAAATCAAAATATTGACTGATGCAAAAATTATTCGTACGCCAAAAACTATTTTAGATAATACTTTAAAGGGATTTTTAGCAGGAACTATAGTTGGGTTGATGATTACACTTTTAACCAATTTTAGATTAGATATTTTTAATAAAAAAACTAGTACCAGTAAAAATATTGCAATAAAAAATATTAAAAAATTAAAAAAGGAGAAAGATGTTCATAGACCTAAAAAAGAAAAAGACTATACAGAGATTATTAAGGAGCGTTTGGAAAAAGAATTATCTAGAAAATCTACCAGAGAGCTTAATTTGGCTGGTGGGGACGAGTATGTTTTTAAGACGAAAACAAAAGAATTCTCAGAAAAATCATTAGTTAGCAAGAGTAAAAATAAAATTAAGGAGGTTAAAAATAAGACAATATTTGATGCAAGAATAAAAGCTCCAAAAGTGAGAATCATTTCTGTTAGTACAATGTCAGTGAACAAAGCGTCCACTTTGGACACCACTGAGCAATATAAAACTAGCCAAGATCAGGAAAAAGGAGAAGATAGGGCACCAGAAAATTTACCTATTTTTATAGAAGAGAAATTGCCAGAGAATAAGAGAGAGAAGAGTGCTAACAACAGTAAAGAGAGTGATAATGTTAAGCAAGTCGATGAACAGAATGAGATAAATAATACAGACGCAAAGAAAAAATCACAAGAAGATATTAGTATAACAAAGGATACCGGGAGGATAATTAAAAAATATTCAACAGGAAAAGTGCCGGGAGCCAAGAAAGCTAGCGCCCACGATATCGCCAACGGCTTTGCTCCAGATAATTCCAGAAATAGTGACAATCCCAGTAATGAAGAAATTAAAGACAGATTAAACAAACTCCTAAGAGGAGAATTGTAAAATTAAGTAAGTATATGAACAACAATATTAGAGAAAAAGTTAGTGTAATTATTCCTACAAGAAGTGAGGACATAGAAGTAATTAAGAAAGCAATTAGCTCAATAAAATGGGCTGATGAAATTTTGATTGCCGATTCTTCAAAAACAGTTAATGGAAGGAATGTTGTTAAGAAATTGGCTATTACCAATGGAACAAAATATATTTTTAGAGAATATAGATACAGCGCTAGTTTTAAAAATTGGGCAATACCACAGGCCAAGTGCAATTGGATTTTATTATTAGATAGTGATGAAATTGTAACTAAAAAATTAAAAAATACATTACAATTGCTATTAGCCAATCAACAAAAACTTAATAAGTATGATGGTTTTGGAATAGCCAGAAAGCATTTTTTCTTTGGAAAGTTTTTAAGATGGGGTGGACGATATCCACTGTATAATGTTAGATTTTTCAGAAAAACTTGTCATTACGAAGATCGCGATGTGCATGCACATATTTTGATAGGAAAAGATAGATTAAAAAATATAAATCCAAAAGATGGAGATATTTTACATTATTCAGATAGAAATTATGAACAATTTTTTGAGAGATTTAATAGGTATAGTGATTATCAAGCTCACTATATCAAAAAAGTAAAAGAAAGAAGACAAAATATTAATTGGAAAGAATTTTTCACAAACTTTATTTATTTTAAGGCTGTGGTGAAGGATATTTGGTTTTTCATACCGGGGCATAGTATATTAAGATTTTTATGGATGTATATCGTAAATTTTGGTTTTTTAGATGGAACAGCTGGGTTCAAGATAGCTCTTCTGTACGCCTTTCAAGACTATGTTTCTAAAACTAAATATTATCTATTGATTGAAGAAAGAGTGTTTTTACGACGAGGAATACAAAACGTAGTAATTTTTATTGTAGCATTATTATTTGGGAAAAAAGAAATAATTAATAATTATAAGGAATGTTTAACTTTAATCTAACAAAATTATGGTAAATAATGATAAAGAAAATTTTAACAGTCAGGATATTATAAAAAGGCTTTGGGATTCTAAGAAGAAAGGTTTGTTGCTCAGTGCTATCTTTGCTATGCTATTTTTTATAGTGAGTGCTGTAATACCACCTTCCTATAAAGCTTTTTCATCAGTAGCTATTAACCAGCAAAGAACAGCCGGGATAGATGCTTATCGTGAGGCTAAATCATCAGAATTCATGGCTAGAACAGTAAAAGAAATGATTATGGCAAATTCTTTTATGCATACAGTTTTGAATGATAATGAAATTTCTTGGCCAGCAATGAATAAAATTAAAACACAAGACGAAAAAATAAAATATTGGAAGAAGAAAGTGAAAGTATCTGTAATTCCAAATACGGGCGTACTATCTATTCTAGTTTATACGAGAGACAGAGAATTGTCAAAACAGCTTTTAATAAAAATATTAGATAGCTTACGCGGGGAAAAGGGAACATTTTTTGCCAAAAAAGGAGTTACGATTGAGATAATTAATGAGCCATATTTTTTTCACAAACAGGCAACACCCAATATATTATTAAATACTATTTTAGGATTTATTGTTGGCTTGGTAGTTTTCATAATTATTATTTTATTTGAGCAAAACACACAAAGTGGCAGATCTTTAAAATTAAAAAGCAGGGATACTTTTTTGAGAAAAAGAAAAAATAAAAGATATACAGAACTTTCCGCTAAGGAGATAGAATTGTTTAATAAAACTAACGCTAATTTCAATTTTAAATAAATGCGTTTATGGGTAAGAAGATTAAATTGCAAGAATCATTTTTTAGATACTTATTTTTATTGTTTGTGTTTCTTTTTGTGGTGCATCTGGTTTATGTATTTTTTGCATTAGATATTAACATTCAGTTGTCTTCTATATTTTTAGACATAATTTTTATCAGCATATTTTTATTGGCTATTTCAAATCTAGAATACGCTTTTTTCATGTCATTGATATTACTGCCAGTATTTTTTATGTTGGAAAATATTACTATTCTTAATCAGGTGTACAATAGCCAATCTCTAAATAGTCTTTCTTTTCATTCAGTAGATCCTAGAGTTATTGGTTTTTTTATGGCCATCTTTTTTTCTTGGATATTTATTTATCAAAAAAAAGATATCTCAATTTTAAAAATACCAGCAATCAAAATTATTTTATTAATGGTTGGCTATTTTTGTTTATCAGCATTATGGTCGATGGGACAACAAGAAAGATATGTACAAATTGGATTTTATTTATTGCTGACAACATTATATATAGTTGCGTACATTTCTGTTCAAAATAAAATATCTTTCTATCGCTTAATATCTTTTTTAATCGCTTTATCTATCCCAGCTATTTTTATGGCTTATTTTCAAATATTTGGGGGATTATTTTTCGAATATGCTGATATGGATATTCATAGAGTATCTGGGCCATTTAATAGTCCAAATTTGTTAGGTAGTTTTCTCTTGGTAACTTCTGCTCTAGTCATAATATTACTGATAGTACTTAAGCGAAAAATATACAAAGTATACCTGTTGATTTATTTATTTTTAGCTTTGCCAATTTTCTTTTTAACATTTTCTCGTTCCGCCTGGATTGGTATGATTGTTTTTTTGGCAATATTCTCATCACAAAGTAAACGTTTTGTATTGGGAGTATTATTAATTTGTACTTTACTTTTTTCGTCAATGTTAATGTTTGAGGCAACTAGAGAAAGGCTTAATGGATTTTCAGAGCGAACAATGTTTGACTCTGTCTATGCTCGAACAAATATATGGAGAATGAGTTATAAAAAATTTCAAGAGAAACCGTTATTAGGATATGGTACGGGGAGCTTTTCGGAAGTAATAAATGATGCTAAAGAATCTGCTGGTGGAACAGATAATCCACATAATGATCTGGTCTTTTTTTTAATAGAAGAAGGAATAATAGGAGCTGTATTATTCTTGAGTGTAACACTTTCTTTTTATTGCCACTTATTTAAAACGCATATTAAAATCAATAAAAATATTATTACACCGAAAGAAAAAGAAAAATATCTAAATACTCTAAGTCTAGGTATCATCTCTTTATTTATTGCTTTAACTATTATTAGTACAGTAGAATCTTATTATGAAGGAAATTTTTTACATCTATTTATTTGGTCGTTGTTAGGCGCTTGGTTTGCTCTAGCAAAAAGAGAATCAAACCAAACAAAGAATAGTAGGGAATTATTTTGAAGCGTTATTATTCTAAAAAGCTATTCCAAGGGGCTATTTTAAAAAATATTTTGAAAAATATTTTTTTAGTTAAGCCTGTGACGTTTATCTCACGGCCGTGAGATAAACGTCACAGATTAAATTACTGTTATTATTACAGCTCTACGGGATAATAAAAAAGGTCGCTTAAAGTACCCAGGTATCCAAAATAAAAAAAGTAGGTTTATGAAGCGTCCTTGTTGACAGAAAGGCTTGTTTGATTTTTTAAATCATAAACATATTCCACTAACAGATAGTTAACTCCATCATCAATATTTCGTCTTTTAATCTCTTTTACAAGATCTTCCGTAAGGGAATGTTTACTTATGAAAACGCTTTGTTGTAATTTAATATAATCCAAAAAATATAATTCACCTCTCAACCAATCACGATGATGTCTTTTAGTTTCTGGAATATCAAATATAACTACTCGGTACTTTCCATCCCACTCTTCTTCTAATTTTTGTTTGTAGCCGAGTATTTTTTTAGCTAATTTTTTACCACTCAAAGTTAAAGAAAATATATCATGATTTTGAGTTATTAATCCATAATCTCGGAGTCTTTTAATTGCTTGTCTAATATTATCTTTTTCTAACTGTTGCTGTTTGAATAAATGTATATCTCCTAAAAAATTTACTGGATCATCCACATAGTAAGATGGTTTTAAAAATATTTTAGTTTGCGCTTTGCCAATTGAAGCTAGGGTAATAAAAATAATAGCACTCCCAGAATATGTTTTACTAAGAATTTTTTTAGATATATTTCTGAAAAATAATTTCTTTTTTTCGGCGTTACTTTTGTTTATAAATTTTTTTGATTTAGAATATGCTACCTTTCTCATGATTATTAATTCTCGTGACGTTTGCCTCACGGCCGTGAGATAAACGTCACGGATTATTTAACTGGTGGATTAGAAAGTGTGTTTTTAAGGTCTGTATGTTATTAATTTTAATCAGAAAAATTTCCATTTAGGGTAAGGTGTTATCCTTTGTTACGGACGATAGTAGTTAACTTTCTTGTTTTTTTGTTCTTTGATCAGTCCCAATAATTCTAGCCTTAAAGTATCAATATCCTCAGGATGTTCTAATTGGTCAAGTGTTTTTTGCACTTTTTTTCCTAATATTTTTCTTTTTAAAGGATTACCCTTCATATAAAATTGGACACTACGAGTATATCCAAAATTAACAGTGTCAAAACCAAATTCTTTGTATTTACTTATAAACTCCGACAATTCTTTTAAATTTCTTAATAAAAGAGTCATATGTCCGATAATAACTAAATCACTACCAATTTTCTCTTTAGCCTTTTTTATTTTTTGAATATTCTCCAAAACTCTCTCCCAATTAGATCCACGATTAATTGCCTCGTGAGTTTCTTTTGTAGAAGCATTCAAAGAGATATGAACAAATTTAGAATGACGAGCAATTTTTTCAGCCCAAAGGTCATTAATCAGAGTCGCATTGGTAATCAAGTTAATTTTTTTACCCTGAGCGATAGCGTGATCAAAGAATTTATTAGCCTCTTTAATAAATAGTGATTCGCCTCCTTGAGAATCAATAGATTCAAATGGCCTCAGATCAATATTTTCCTTCATTACTTCCATACTTAGAACTTGCTTAGCATTGCTATTTTGATGACACATTACACAATTTAAATTGCATTTTTCTGAAAAAAGCATTCGGAGAATTCTCATTTTATTATAATCCGCCTTTGCTTTTTTATTAAAATCAGGTTTTATTTCATCCTTCTTTAAAAGCCGACAATTTTTATAACATTTTAACTTTCCTTCTAAAGAATCCTGTCGCATTTCTTGATAGGCCTTACTATTACAAATATCAGTCAGGGTATTATGATAAATATTCCCCACTTCCTTGGGTCTTTCACAACAAGGAAAAACTGTGCCGTCTTCCACAATAAAAAACTCCCCCCAAAGCTTTGGGCAAAAAGTGTGGTTGGTTTTTATTTCTTTAGTTGTATTATGCTCCAATTCTTCCGAAGAAGAAGTAGGGCAGGTAGTTTTGCTTTTTGACATAAATGTTAAAATTTAATTCTTAATTTTCAATTTTCAATTTCTAAACAATTTCTAATATAGCAATGATTTAATGTTCTAAACAAAAATTTATTTTAGGCTACTGGAAATTTTATTAAAAATTAAAGTTAATTCTTGAGCTTCTTTGTAAATTTTTCTTAACTGTTCAATTTTATTCTTTTCAGACAATGTTTCGCTAAATAAGTCTATCCAATATTTAGTTTCCAGTATTTCTTTATGACAGATATAAATCTTATTTCTAAAATCTTTTTTAGAGCTAGCTCCGTTAGCTTCCATATAATTAGCTCCAACACTAGTAGAAGATTTTAACAATTGATAAATTATATTCTTATTCAAATAGGTCGGCTTAATCGTTTTTATAAAAATAATTACATTCTTACTAAACCTTGTCGTCCTTTCCTCTAAATCATACTTCATCATAGTTGTGTTTAAAAATTTAATACATTATAAAATTAAACATTAGAAATTGCAAATTTATCCCAGACCCTTTAACCAAAAATCTCCAGAACACTAAAGTATATCACACTTCTAATAAAAAAGCAACCCCCAACACCGATAATACAAGCGTCGAGGGCGAGACCGGAGTCTCTTATTAATTACATGACCCCAGCCACGGTCCGAAGACCATGTTGGGTTCCCAGTTTTTGGGCAATGGTGGCTGAGACTCATTGATGAGCCTCAAAACGTTTTGCCAAGCCTCTCCAGCTGTCGGAGGGCATTGGCCGGTGTTTCCGTAGCAACGCACTCCGACATGACCATATTGGACGTCAGATTCCCCCGGGTGGCTGTCTTTGTCCGTTCGCCAGGCGACGGAGAAATGCCAATCATCTTGTCCACAGCGCAGGTTTTTAACCTTGCGCTTTGGAGCGTTTTGGAAAGAAACCCATACGAGTTTACCGTCGCCACGGCGCACCTGGGCCCAAGACTTCTTCTCTCCTCCTTTCCAATAATGTTCCGGAAAAGGGGCTTTCCAGTTTCTTGTAGTTGAGGCAGGTGCCACATATGCTACTCCCTTATAGGGTTGGGTTGTTTTTGCGCAGGCTGTAAGGCCTGAGGTAAAAATAAATAAACTAGCGGCCAAAATTGAAAAAATATTTTTTTTCATAACATATCCTCCTTGGATATTTTGCCGGGGGTTCAAGATACCCACCGGCGGTTTTTTGTGTCCTCGCTTTTCACCCCAGACAGACTTTCTGCCAGGGAAAACAAGGATAAAGAACTAATTTTCTGATGATAATTAAAAACTCATCATCACCAGATATTATATTATACAACATTGACAAAACTTGTCAATAGAAATTTTTATTATTTAAATTAAAAGACCCCTGCACCGACTATGATATGTCTGGTGCAGGGGGAGGGGAGGGCTATGGGTACAACGGTTGACCATTTTGGTCAAACCATACCCATTGTCCTAAATATGTTTCCCACTCTTGCTCTCTTGAGCAAGAGCGGGAGTTCGGCATTTCAAAGGTGTCTAGCCTTTGAAATACCAGGGGTTGAGCCTCCCGAGTTGGCAAAGCCAACCCAGAGTAGCTCCGTGCCAGTCTCCACCACCTACCACTTAGGCAGGTGATTGAGACGGAGTAAAACCCCTTACGCACCTTGTTGGTGCGCTGAATTTGATACTCCTGCTTGTCGGCAGCCAGAATTGCCGGCATAAAAGATAAAATCCCTTTACTGGGCACCGGCGGTGCCCAGAAGTTTTTCCAGGTGTCTGGAAAAACTTCCCACTCTACACAAGAGGAGGTGGGAAGATCGGGCAAAAAATTAATATATTTTTTAATATCCTCCCTGGAATCACCAGGGTCTTCTCGACCGGCGTAGCCGGTCAGAAGGTAATTCCAGGCTGGCTCTGTATCACCTGCTTTCTTGTAGCAGGTGATGGAAGCCCCGTACCAGCGACTGTCAGGTTTCTCATAACTTACAGAATGGAAAGCGTACTCTCTGTCCTGACACAGACCGGCATTTGTTACCACTACTGAAGAAAATAACATCCCAGCCAAAAAATAAAATAATTTTTTCATAATATCCTCCTTAGGATATTGTACCGGGGGTATTGATACCCGCCGGCGATTTTTTGTATCCTCACTTTTTATCCAGACGGAACAACTCCACCAGGAAGCGAGAATAAATCAAAATTTCTCAAAGAACTTCCTTTTGAATTATAAATATAGATTTCAAAAGGAACTATTTATTATATCTCATTGACAAAACTTGTCAATAGCTGTATAGTTAATTTAATAAGCCAGTTTAATACAAAACTAATTTCAATAATAATTCTACAATTCCGTGGGGCAAATTTTCAACACTTTAAAAAATGCTTTTAAAAAATCCAAAAAGTTTTGGCGAATTTTATTTAGAGGTGTAAAGTGGATGGTTATTATTTTAATAATCTACATTATCAGTTTAGTAGCCGTCAGAGAAACAATTAAAACTTTAGATTATTTCGTTAAGACTGAACAGGAAAGAGACCTAACCCGTTTTGAAGATAAGCTACAAACGGCCAAAGAACATTTACAGGAATTACAGGAACAATTGAAAATTTTTGAAAGTAAAAAATATTATCATTTAACAACTCAGCAAAAAACGGATATTTTGAAAACTGCTTGGGAGTTAAGAAAAGATTCTTGGCGAATAAAAAGCGCCTGGCTTAACCATCAAAATGACACAAGTGTAAATTTATATCCTAGACGCAACGAACAAATTGCCAATAAATTTAAAGATTATTGGCAGACGCATATTTTAATTGATAGAGTGGTTGATGACCTAGAAAGAATTATTTATTCCCCACAGCAAATAAATAAATTCCAACTACAAAAATTAAAAGAAGATTTAGAGAATACCAAAAATAATTTATAAAAATAATCTTGAGTAAAAACCCACTTAGACATCCAATGTCTAAGTGGTTTTTTATTTTACAAAAAGGCCTTTTTAGTGTTTAATAGAGATAGACTTACAAAATTACAAATTAATTACAAAAATGATAAATAAATTATTAGGAAAATTTAGTAAAGATATTGGCATAGACCTGGGAACAGCAAATACTTTGGTTTATGTTAAGGATAAGGGAGTGATTATTAATGAGCCATCAGTAGTAGCAGTTAATAAAAAAACAGGACAAATTTTGGCCATTGGAAAAGAGGCTCGTAAAATGGTTGGAAAAACCCCTGCTCATATTATAGTCTCTCGACCCTTGGTAGATGGAGTAGTTTCAGATTTTGAAACGACTGAACAAATGTTAAAGTATTTTATTGAAAAAGTGCACAAAGATACTTTTACTTTACTGCCCCGTCCGCGAGTTATTGTTGGAATTCCTTCGGGGGTAACTGAAGTGGAAAAACGGGCAGTTATCGATGCTACCATAAATGCTGGCGCTAGAGAGGCATATTTAATTGATGAGCCAATGGCAGCCGCTATTGGCGCTCGTCTTCCAGTACAAGAACCGGCTGGAAATATGATTGTAGATATTGGAGGAGGAACAACAGAAGTGGCAGTTATTTCTTTAGGGGGTGTTGTTACTAACAGAAGTTTACGTCGAGCTGGCGATAAAATGAATGAAGATATAATTAATTATGCTCGGGATAGGTTTAATCTTTTGCTAGGAGAACGATCAGCTGAAGATATCAAAATTGCCATTGGTAGTGCTTACCAAGTAGATGATAACAAACAAAAAGAATTACCCATACGAGGTCGTGATTTGATTAGTGGTTTGCCAAAGGAGGTTATGGTTAATGAAAATGACATTAGAAAAGCTATCTCAAAATCTATTAAAATAATTATCAACAATGTTAAATCTGCCGTAGAGGAAACCCCTCCAGAATTAGTTGGGGATATTATGCAGAAAGGAATTATGTTGGCTGGAGGTGGTGGTTTAATAAAGGGATTAGATAAATTAATTTCTGAACAGACAGAAATGCCTGTACAAAAAGTAGAAGATTCTTTGACGGCAGTTGTTAGGGGTATTGGTATTGTTTTGGAAGATTTAGATAATTTAAAAGATGTTTTAATAGAAACAGGAGACGAAGGTAGAATTAGATAATAAATTTAAAATACCGTGAATAAAATAAAAATAATTATAATTATTGGAATAGTTATAGGTATCCTATTTATTTCTGCACTTTTTAAATCTCAAGGTGGTTTTGTTGGCAATACCATTTCTTATATTACAAAGCCAGTGGGACAACTTTTTTCAACTATTGGTTGGGAGGTTAGAAATAAATTTAAATTTTTAACAAGTATTGGAGAATTAAAAACCCATAATCAAAAATTGTTCGATGAAAATTTAGAGTTGAAAGCTGAGATTGCTAAATTATCCGAGATTAAAAAAGAAAATGATATTTTAAGAAAAGAAATTGATCTTGCACCCCGGGATAAATATCAATTAGAAATGGCCATGGTTATTGGTTGGGAGTCAGGAAAAAATTCTGAAGTTATTTATATTAACAAAGGTAGAAAAAATGGGCTTGAAAAAGGAATGGCGGTCTTAGTGGGAAAGGGAATTTTGATTGGAAAGATTATCGATACAACTACGAACACAGCCAAAATTCAATTAATTACTGATAAAAATTTTAAGGTTAATGCAAAATTAGTGGAAAGTAATGGACATGGAGTTGTTTTTGGACAATATGGAACTTCAGCAAAAATGAAAATGATTCCCCAAACAATAAAAATAAATAAGGGTGATAGCATTGTGACTTCTAAACTAAGCGATAATTTTAAATCCGATTTGTTAATTGGTTATGTACAGGAAGTTGCCACCACCAGCGACGGATTATTTCAAGAAGTTTCTATTTCTTTACCAAAAGAACTAGAAAATTTGCATTTAGTTCAGATATTAAAAAAATAATCTCGTGAATAAAATATTTTTAATATTATTTATCTTTGGCTTTTTTTTGGATTTTTCTTTTATTCCAAATTTGTTTGGGTCTAATTATTCTTGGCCATATTCTATATTTTCTTTAATTATAGCATCACTTCTTTTTAATAATAATCTTCAGAAAATTTTCTGGGGAACTATAGGTGTGATTTTGTTAAATATTATAATGCCTTTTAACTTACTAATCTATGGGTTAATAATATTAAGTATTTGGCTAATGATATATTTTTTAGAAAATATTTTTTTAAATAAAGAATTTTCTTCTTTAAAAAGTAATATTATTTTTATTATAAGTTTTATTGTTTTTAATTTTTTATTATTCTCTGGAGAGTATTTAAAAAATAAATTATTTGAAAACGAAAATATTATTTGTTATATGCCAGG
>CAZRER010000011.1:14379-16431 GCA_964599525.1 uncultured Bdellovibrionales bacterium | reverse complement strand
CAACGGTGGGTAGAAGATGTAAGAGAATATCAACACGGTATTGATTTATTACAAAAGAAAGATGGAAATTTTGTAGCCATCTGGGCTAGCAGTGGACGACCATTGAAACCATACGGGGCAGGAGAAGATGGAGAGTGGATCCACGATGTTTATTATTCTTTGATAGATAAACAACAACCAGTAGTAAAACCTATTAAATTAATTAAAGCTCCCCTAGCACAAGAACCAGCTAGTTCTGCTATTAACAATAGTGATGAAATAATGGTAACCATGGAAGACGCTTGGAAAACTAACAATGAGTTACATCAAACCTATGCACTTTATGACCAAAATTTAAAAGCGATTAAACCTTATCAGCAAGTTGTGTTTGAGGGTGGGCATTCAGGGCATGTAGCTAGCGTGGGAAATAATTTTGCAGTTTTTTATTCCAATGAGTGGATTGATGGCGGAGGAGTAGATAATCTAGGCTCGGGAGATGATGTTTTGTTAAATATCTATAATCAACAAGGAGAATTATTGCATAGAAAAAATATAGCTGTTGGTCCGAGAACAAGAGATTGGTGGCCATTGGTAGCTGGGTCTGGAGACAAGGCTGTTTTACTTTGGCAGAGATTTGTAAATAGAACTAAATATGCCAATTTAATATTGTCGGTTTATGATTTAAAAACAGATAGTTTTTTGCAAAAGCAAATTAAGATAAAAGATAAAGTAAAATATTATACCTATGATGTACAATATTTGAAAGATTTAAATCAATTTTTGGTGGTAGGCGAAAATAGCATAGACAAAAAAGGATTCGCAATATTGTTAGATGACGAGGGGAATATAATAAGCGAAAAAGAAATTCCAGTGGCACCAGTA
Organism: uncultured Bdellovibrionales bacterium; assembly: GCA_964599525.1. Taxonomy (GTDB): domain Bacteria; phylum Patescibacteriota; class Minisyncoccia; order Moranbacterales; family DUUL01; genus S145-42. The sequence continues at coordinate 15,570 of CAZRER010000011.1, read as the reverse complement.
AGAGAATCTCAGCCAGCGATAAAATTTTTAAATAAGCAGGAGGCAAAAGTTGTCTATCCAGCAAGTCCAGATAAATTATTGGCTTTATCCATTAAAAATGATAAAATTAATATAGAGAAGATTTTTTCTGTAAACTACAAGTGGCAAACAGGTGGAACCGACGGAATTTTTTTGGAGAATAATGACCTTTACTTTCTTTCTCTTTCCCCAGTTGGTTTAAAAGAGCTGAGATTAAAGTTATACAAGAAGGAAAAATAAAAAATAATTTTTAATTTAAAAATATGCAAAAGAAAAATGTTATAAGTTTAATTATTGGAGGGACAATAATTGTAATTGGGGCGGGATTGTTTTTTTGGCAACAGAGTTCAATTAAAACATTGAGAAGGGAGGTTCAAATATTGCAAAAAAATAACGAAAACAAATCTGCTCAGTTAGAGGATAATTCTAGTGCGGGTAAGAATGAGAGCGATGGAAGTAAGGAGATGATTGAGAGTTCCGACAATATTATAAACAACTCTTCTGGCTATGATAGTAATAATACTACTAAGAAAATTAAAAAAAATAAACAGGTGGTATCATCAGAATCGCCAAAAGAAGAGGTAGGAAATGGAAATGATAAAAATAAAGTAGTTTTGCCAACGGGAGTGGAGTGGCTTACTTATAAAGATAATAATATATCTTTTATCTATCCAAAAACATTTTTAGGGACACCGTTGCAAGAATCACAAGATGAAAATCTTTCTAGAAAAAAATGGGAAATATTTAAAGATGATGACACTATTTACATAAGACCAAATTTTGAAAGTCCAGTAGCTGAATTTGGTTCAACTTACGAAATTCAAATTATGCGCAATCTAAAGGAGGCTCAAAATTTATTTCATTCAATTTTGTTTAGCGGCAGTAGTAAAAATCTTTGTAGCCAACATATCTCGACTCAGTTATCTGGATACACAGCTTGTTCTTTTGAGCGAGATTTTGATGCTGGACTTGGAAGAGTAGGAAAATATTATGTAATTATGCCTAATTCAAAAAGTGGCATGGGAAAATTGCCTTGGATATATGTCTTTGATATATCTGGTGGCAAATACACAAACTATGTTAAAAATATTTTGTTGCCAAGTATCAGTTTTATAAAATAAAAATTAAACACAAAAATATGCAAAAGAAAAATATTATAGGTTTAATTGTTGG
>CAZRER010000011.1:9028-14279 GCA_964599525.1 uncultured Bdellovibrionales bacterium | reverse complement strand
GATAAAAAAGAATGTGTGCGACCGTGGGAGGAGAATAAAAAAGTTAGCCATTTAATTTCCCCAGAGGAGTTTAAGAAAAAATTAGATAGTGGTGAATATGTTTTAGTAGACATTAGGACACCAGAAGAATTCAAGGAAGGACACATCCCAGGGGCTAAATTAAATCTTGATTTTTATGCGCCTGACTTTAAGGATAAAGTCTCAAAACTGGATAAAAATAAAAAATATTTATATTATTGCCATAGCGGACACCGTAGCGGACAGGCTAGTAAGTTGGCAAAAGAATTTGGTTTTACGGAAGCTTATGAGTTGGATGGCGGAATTAATGCTTGGAAGGAAGCGGGATATAAAATTCAAAAATCAGTTAGTTGGTATAAACCAAAACCAGGAATTTCTTGGCAGTGGCAACTAGATGGTCCGATTAATACTTCCTACAATGTTAATTTATATGATATTGATTTATTTGATACTCCTCAAAGCGTCATTAATAAACTTCACAGTCAAGGACGAAAAATCATTTGTTATTTTTCCGCAGGTAGTTGGGAAAGTTGGCGACCAGATGCTGGTAAATTCCCCAAAGAAGTACGAGGTAAAAAAATGGATGATTGGGATGAGCAGTGGTTAAATGTGGCCCAATTTCAAAAGTTTGCTGGAGTTATTAAAGCCAGAATGGATTTGGCCGTTAAGAAAAAATGTGATGGAATAGAACCAGATAACATTGATGGATTTTCTAATAAAACTGGTTTTAAAATAAGTTCGCAAGACCAATTAAAATATAATAAGTGGCTAGCTAGTGAAGCTCATAAAAGAGGTTTAGCAATCGCTTTAAAAAACGATATTGAACAAGTGGGGCAATTAGTAAATAACTTTGATTTCGCTATTAATGAACAATGTTTTGAGTATAATGAATGCGCACCATTACAAGCTTTTATTAAACAAGGAAAGGCAGTTTTAGGCGTAGAGTATGAATTAAAAAAGAAAAAGTTTTGTCCCCGAGCCAAAGCCATGGGATTTAGTTGGCTGAAAATGAATTATGATTTAAAAGGAGGACGAGATGGTTGTTGAAATAATTAAGAATTAAAAATTGAAAATCATAAATTAGTAAGACTTAATTAATAATGTATGGCAACAGACTATACTATTTTGGGAAAGTTTAGGAATAAGGAAAATGTTGATTACTTAGTTTCAGAAATTAGAAAGCGAGGATATTCTTGCTATAATTTTTGTGATATTCCAGTAAATATAGAAAATCCCAATGACGACCCAGAAACACAAATGCAAAAGCATGAAAACACAAAAGACTTTTGGAATGATGAATATTTTCATAATATTTTTAAAAAAGATTTACAGGCGCTAAAGGAGGCGGAAAAAGTTATTGTCCTTTTACCAGCTGGTAATGCAGTGCATATTGAAATGGGAATTGCCTACGCTTTAAATAAACCATTAATTTTAATAGGAGAAGTGGAAAAACCAGAAACTCTTTATTTAATATTCAAAGAAAGGTATAACAGTGTTGAGGAGTTTTTAAGAAGAACAGCTAGTATTAAAACTTAAATTTGATAAATATATAATTTTGGGGTATATTTAAATAGCAACTTAATTATTTTAATAATTTTTAATAATAAAAATAAAAAATGGAAAAAAGAAAAAAAATATTAAAAATATCCAAAGAATTATTGTGGATTAGTGTGTTATTTTTCTTGATATTAAATAACAAAACTATGGCTTTTAGTTCCTATGGAAATCCTAATGATCAGAATTCAGGCACAATTATTCAAGTAGATACTTTAGCAGGAGAAGATAGTGGAAAAGATGACGGGAAGTGTTCTTTGCCAGAGGCACTTTTGGCAGCTAACACCAATGAAGCAATTGATAGTTGTCCAGCTGGAGGAGGTGCTAGTGCGGATACAATAATTATTACCATTCCTGGTACAATTCACATCGCTAAAACTTTAAACATTGATTCGGATGTTATTTTACAAGGAAATGACCAAGGTACAATTATAGATGGTTCTAATACTTTTGGAGCAGTTCATTTGGAGTTTGATAATATTTCTTTGTCTAATTTAGAATTTATTAATGTACCTCATAATTCGGTTATTGATATTTCTAGTTACAATGGTGGAGATGACCAAGACGTGAATGAAATTTATTTGAAAAATTTGTATATTCATGATAACGATGCGACAGCCATTAATTACAATAAATTTATTGGAGAGGGTGATAAAGTTGTTCACTTACAAGACTCTAAAATAATAAATAATCACGGAGAAAAAGCGGGAGGAATTTCAGTGGATGAATGTGAAGAAGAAGCTTATTATACTTTTTATATTGACAACTCATTAATCATGAACAACGAAAGTGACGGTGACGGTGGTGGGATTTATAATGCCTGTGGACATCTAGTTATTAGTAATTCTAGTATTATTGGTAATACTGCTAGTAGGGGTGGAGGAATATTTATTAACAAAGGGAGGGAAATCTTTTCAGAAGAATCTCAATATGTTTCTACAAAAACTGAAATTTACAATACTACCATTGTCAATAATAATAATAGAGATAACAAAGCAAATGATCAAAAAAAAGCTGGCAGTAAAAAAGAGAAGTCTAAACAAGGAGATGATATTGGCGAGAGCAAGGTTAAAAAAGGGGGTGGTAAAAGAGAAGGAGGTTCTGGTATCTATATTTTTAATAAAGGCGATGATAATACTAATTATGCAGAAGTGGTTATTATTAAAAATTCTACCATTGCCGAGAATCAAGAAGGAGGAGTTTTTTCCCAGAGTAAAAATGTTAATATTTACAACACGGTAATAGTAAATAATAATGGTAGCCAAGATGAGTTTCAAGATTGCGATGTGCAACAAGGTTGGTATAACAAATCTGGTAATATTGACTCTGATAAAAGTTGTAATTTTAATAGACATAGTCAAGACGTTGGTTTAAATCCTTTAAATGATAATGGTGGAAATACTTCGATTGGTTTATTGGGTAGCAATAATTATATTCTAACCATGTTACCAAATAAAAATAGCTTATTAATAGATAGTGGGGATATAAAAAAGTGCTTAAATAATGACGCTAGAAATGTTTCTAGGCCACAGAATAAGGGATGTGATATTGGTGCTATTGAAGTAAAATCTAAGATTGCGAAGATCGGGAGTAGTGGAGATCAAGATGGCGATGGTATTTCCGATAATGAGGAAATGTCCGCACCAAATAATGGTGATGGTAATGGAGACGGAATTCCTGATGCCCAGCAGGACAATGTTACTACCTATAAAGATGATTTAATAGGTGATTATATTACAATGTCTTTGAGCCTTTCCCAGCCCTGTAAGAAAAGTGTTTATGCTACTTATTATAAAGAGAGTGATTTAGCTGTTCAAGATTCACAATATGATTATTTTTTAGGCTTAAATGGTAATAAGGTTAATTGCGGAATTGTTGGAGGAACTGCCAAAATTACTTATTATTGGAATAAAAAATATGATACTAGTAAGTGGCTTTACCGCAAATTTTTAAGTAACAAAAAGAAATATGTTGATTTTTCCAATAAAGTAACTTATGGGATAGCTACGGTGGGAGGAAAAGAGGTAACTACCGTTACTTTTAATATAAAAGATGGCGGTGAATATGACGCCGATGGTATAGCTAATGGCACGATTCTTGACCCTAGTGGACCAGTGTTAATGCAAGACGAAAAGAGTTCCATTGGTAATTATATTTGGCTAGATAAAAACGGTGACGGTAAACAAGACAAGAATGAAAAAGGTTTAGAAGATATTAGAGTAAAGCTAATTTGGTATGGACCAAACGGAAAATATGATCATGGTAAAAAGGATGATAAAGTTTGGCGAACAGATACCAACCATAATGGGCACTATAAATTTGAAAATCTTCCTAAAGGAAAATATAAAGTGATAGTTAAAGAAGAGGATGTAGTAAATTATATTCAGACCTATGATGAAAGTGGCAAATTAGATAATAAAGCTACAGTGGTATTAAGAAATAACGATAAACATACTAAGGCAGATTTTGGTTATAAAGAAGAATATTTAGCAAAAACTGGGGGAAATTTATGGATGCCGTTAGTGGGGATATTTTTAAGTGTAAATATTCTTTTTACTGGATTAGCATTTATAGTAAAGAAGTAAAATGTAAAATTATCAATTTAAAATTATCATGGAAAGTTTTTATTCAGCTTCAGTGGAAATCTTTAAACTCTCTTTTTGTAGGCTGGAAATTATTTTGTCGACGTCTCCATTGAGAATTCCTTCAAGGTTGCTCCAGGATTGTTTGATTCGATGATCAGTAACCCTGTCTTGAGGAAAATTGTAAGTTCTAATTTTTTCACTACGGTCACCGGTACCAATCTGTCCTTTCCGTTGTTCGCTAGATTCTTTTTGTCGTTTTTCTTCTTCAGCTTGCATAATTCTAGACCGTAAAACTTTCATAGCTTGCTCTTTGTTTTGAAGTTGGCTTTTTTGGTCTTGGCAGGATGAAACAATTCCTGTGGGAAGATGAGTAATCCTTACAGCGCTCATAGTTGTATTAACACTTTGTCCTCCTGGACCAGAAGCAGCGAAAGTGTCAATCCTTAAATCTTCCTTTTTAATTTCAATATCAACTTCTTCTGCCTGAGGTAAAACAGCTACTGTAGCAGTGGAAGTGTGAATACGTCCTTGTTTTTCTGTTTCAGGAATTCGTTGGACACGATGCACGCCCGATTCATATTTCATAGTACTATAGACACCTGTCCCAACCATTTCAAAGGTAATTTCTTTATATCCGTTTAAAGCATTAGGACTAGAATTTAATATTTTGATAACCCATCCTTGTTTTTCCGCATAACGAGAATACATCCTGAATAAATCACCAGCAAATAATCCTGACTCATCACCGCCAGCTCCGGCTCTAATCTCCATAATGACATCTTTTTCATCATTGGGATCTTTTGGTTTTAATAACAGGGCCAATTCTTCTTCTAGTTTAGCGATATTTTTGCTAATCATTTCATTTTCTTCTCGAGCCATGGTAGCTAAATCAGCATCATCGGATGAGGCAGCCATAGTTTCATTTTCAATAAATTGTTTTTGGTTTCTAGATAAATTTTCTGACACCTCTATTATTTTTGAAAGTTCAGTTTTTTTATTATTTAACTTTTTAATTTTTGGACCATCAGAAAAATTATTGGGATTAGCAATCTCAGTTTCAATTTTTTCTAATTCTTTTTTTAATTCTTCAATAT
>CAZRER010000011.1:0-8928 GCA_964599525.1 uncultured Bdellovibrionales bacterium | reverse complement strand
CAAGAGAATTCGACTGATGAAGGAGGATTCTCTGCGACAGATGAGCTACTGGCCCGCATATTATTACGGAGCAGTTGGCTTTCTTATCTTGTTGTATATAATACAGCTTACTCTTGGGTTTTATTTTTGAATGTAAGCCTTGCGGGGACGAAGGGACTCGAACCCTCGGCCTTCTGCGTGACAGGCAGACGCTCTAACCAGCTGAGCTACGCCCCCGTAATTAATTTTAAATTTTTAATTTACAATATTTCCCGCTTTCCCACTCCGCTCCTAGCTACGCTGGGATAAAACTGCCTAAACAGATACGCAACCACTTTTTTGCAACTAACTTATTAAAATTGTAATTTCTAAAACAAAAAAGGAACACATACACAATTGCATACCTATTTAATAATAAACTATTTTAGAGTTTAGTCAAGTCTTTTGTTTTTAATCTAAGAAATCACTGAAAAACACTTAATTTATTGCAATATTCAGAGGTGCATGTTAAAATAATAATAGTGGAAATTTTAAAGTAAATTTATGTTAGAAAAGATAATCATTGTAATTATACGAATTGGCATACTTTTGATAATAGTTGGGGGATTATTCTATGCTGGTTTATATCTATGGAAACATCATAATTTTTTACGGGGAGATAAAGTTACAGTTGTTAATAATCTAGCAAATGAGGCTGATGGTCTTAAGGACAAAGAAACTGAAAAGGTAAACAAAATAAACCAACATTCCACAGAAGATAATAATATATTGGAGACTATTGGAAATAAGGATAAAATAAAAAACGAAGACAAGGAAGGTGTAGCCGTCGAGGATGACGAAGATGTAAGCAGTGAGGAAGATTATGTTATCCCATCTATTGTTAAGGCTGATTGTCAAGACAATTGTAAAAATAGACTGGGGAAAGAGCTCGAATATAAATATTGTCGAGAAATTTGTGGTTTTAATACTAATAACAATAATAACAATATAGAAGAAGAGGAGGAAGAAGACTGTGATGATATAGATGACACTTTCGAAGAAGATATTTGTTGGAAAAATAAGGCAATAAAAGAAAGTAATATTGACTATTGCAAAGAACTATACAGTGAAGACCTTGCAAAAATTTGTCGTAAATCTGTACTCGGAAATTGATCTTAGGCTTATCTAATTTTTTTAAATATTTATTGCATGGAAATTATTCAGTCAATCATTTTTGGGTTAGTCCAAGGGCTAACAGAATTTTTGCCGGTGTCGTCGTCGGCTCATTTAATTTTATTACCGAGATTTTTTCATTGGAATGACCCAGGATTATCTTTTGATGTCGCCTTGCATTTAGGAACTCTGTTGGCAGTAGTAAGCTATTTCTGGAAAGACTTACTGGAAATTTTTTATATCTTTTTACAACAATTAGGCTGGTACAACGGTAAGCAATCTCAAAAAAAGATTGATAATTTTTCTTATAATAATAAAATAGTTTGGTTACTTTTGTTAGCAACTATTCCCGGAGCATTAGTTGGGTATTTCTTAAATGACTTAGCAGAAACTTCTTTAAGAAATCCACTAATTTTATTTTTTACTTTAATTATTTTTGGTGGATTGCTTTATTGGGCAGATAAAACCTCTTCACAAAAAAGAAATTTAAAAACAATAACTTTTAAAGATACTTTAATTATTGGCTCAGCTCAAGCCTTAGCTTTAATTCCTGGAACTTCTCGTTCCGGAGCGACAATTACTGCTGGGTTATTACTTGGTTTATCACGAACAGCGGCTGCCAGGTTTTCTTTTTTAATGTCTATGCCAATAATTTTTGGAGCTGTAGCGTTTAAGTTACCTGATTTATTAGAAATAGGTATTGGTTCTTTCGAAATAGTAGGGGTGATTGCTTCGGCTATCAGCGGTTACCTAGCTATTGCCGGATTAATGAAGTTTATAAATAAGGTAAGTTACAAAGTATTCTTTTGGTATCGAATCGTCTTAGCAATTTTAGTTTGGATAATATTAATATAAAGTTATGACTCACGCATTGGTAGTATTTTCTGGAGGATTGGATTCAATCTTAGCAGTGAAAATATTAGAGGAACAAGGAGCAAAAGTAACGGCACTTTCTTTCGAGAGTTATTTTTTTGATGCCGAAGAGTCTAAAAAAACTGCTAAACAGTTGGGTATAGATTTAATAGTCAAAGACATTTCAGAGAGGCAATTAAACACTGTTAAAAATCCGGCTCATGGGCATGGTAGCGCTTTAAATCCGTGTATTGATTGTCATGGTTTAATGTTTAGAGTGGCTGGTGAGCTGGCAGAATTAATTGGTAAAAATAAAAAATTCGACTTAATTGCCACCGGTGAAGTTTTAGGACAGCGACCATTCTCCCAAAATAGAGAAGCCTTAAAGAAGGTGGAAAAGCTTGCTGGAATTGATATTTTAAGACCGTTGAGTGCTAAACTGTTGCCAAAAACTAGTTATGAAGAACAAGGATTAGTAGATAGAGAAAAACTATTGGATATTTCTGGAAAGAGTCGTCGGCGACAGTTAGAATTAGTTAAAAAATACGGAGTAAAATATTACCCTTCACCAGCCGGAGGTTGTCGTTTAACAGAAAATGAATTTGGAGAAAAAGTAAAACAACTTTTGGGAAATGATGGACAAAATAGAAATCTTGATAAAATTGATTTTGAATTATTAAGAATAGGTAGGCATTATTGGCTACGCCAAGATACAAGATGCAAGATGCAAGATACAAACAATGAAGTGAGCAAATTATGGCCGGCACCTATTCATTCGCAATGTAATGAAGGTAGAGAGCACGCAAAGCAAATGGAAAGTCAGGACTTCAGCGAGCGGGTTAGCAAGAAAAACAATCAGAATGAAAATAAGCTTCACATCATCCTTGGTAAAAACTACGAAGAAAATGAGCAACTAAAAAGGTCGGCTAAAAAAGGAGATACTTTAGTAGAATTAGAAAAAATTATGGGTCCCATAGCCTTGATTATTCAGGGCCAAAAATTTGATTTAGAGAACAATCCAGAATTACTTAATGAAACAAAAAAATTAATCCTAAACAGAAGTAAGGGTAAAGGTAAAAATGTAGATGAAGTAGAATATAAAATTAAAGAAGTTTAATTAGTGATTAGAAGTAATCATTAATGCATTTGTTAGTTAAAAAAATGAAAAATATTCCAAAACAAAATAATAATTCTCAAGAGCAAGAAGGTCATTTAAAGGAAATTGAAAGATTAAAAAATATTTTTAATCTTTACGAGGAGATGTATCAATTGCCGGGAATGGCCATGGAAGACGTGGAGAAAATATTTATGGAAAAATATTTACCATCTGCGAAAAAATTCGATAATAAAATTGAGGAAAGGGAATTAAAAAAAATACAAGAACAAAATTTAAAAAATATTAACAGGGAGAAAGAAATGACAGTTAGTATTATAACAGAAAGTAGTTTGCAGAATTTAAAAGATATTATGTTAAAAGGAGATGATTCGCAGAAAATAATAATAGCCACGGAGATTAATAATTTAGATGGAGCACCATCTGTGAAGGATAGTTTGGAATTGATTGAACTAGGCTTAGAGGAAAATCAGTCATTAAATGTGCGCTTAGCCTTTTTAAGAGCAGTAATAATTTTAAATGAAATAATAACATTAGCAAAAAGCTCTGAGGCATTTATAGCAGAAAGGATTAATCCTTTATTAGAAGAATTGGAAGAAAAAATGTCGCCATATTATTGGCAGTATGTTTTAATAGTTTTGGGAACACATATTAATGAATTTAGACAAGAAACAATAGATTACTTAAAAAATATTTATAACGATAGGGATACTCCTAAAAATTTGAAAATGTTAGTTCTTAGATGTTTATTGGCTGATAAACAAAAAAATTCTTATCAAAATAAGGAAAATGTTAAAGAATATATTTCTTGGTGCGAAAGTGAATTTAATTTTTCGTTATATCAGGTATTTAATGTGAATCTTTTAAAGCGCGAAATGGGGAAAGATGGGGGAAGATTAATATTATTTGGTAAAGGGTTGGAGCAAAAAATAGTTAGTAGAATTATGGACATTGAAGCTTTTCAGCAATGGAGAAAAGCCTATGAAAATCCAGAAATATGGAAAGAAGCTGATTTTGATTATGTTCCGGTGGAGCCAATTTTATCTTTTGACAATATGAAAGATGGCAAAGTTCGTGCTAGCGTTGGAGTATTAGGGATGACACTATCGGACTATGCGAGAATTTTTCCAGAAGAAAAATCTAAAAAACTTTTCCAACAAGCTCAGGAAATTAGAAAAATTTTAGAAAAAATAAATATTAATTATACTAAAACACATAATGAAAGTCATTGGCATGATAATAATTTTTGTTTAAAATTTGAGCGTACTCCAGAGGGAGAAATTGATTTGAAAAAACTACCACGGTTATATTTAATTGACTGGGATCATGCGGGGCAGAATAAGTGAGCGTTCTGACAATTGGTAAAGTGATTATAGTTTGTGGTATACTAAAGCTATAAAAAGGGCTGTGTAGTAGAAGATAATCCTTAAAAATAAAACCATGCAAAAGATAACATTAGATGATAAGTATTTAGAGGAAATTCCTCAGTATGGAAAATATGAAGAACGAATAAATGAAATTGTTCAAAGAATGGAGAGTGAGCGAAATAATCCAGAGAAATTTTTGGGTTGGTTAGCGTTGCCAGAAAAATATGATCGAGAAGAGTTTACTAGGATACAAAAACTGGGAGAAAAAATTTATAATCAAGCTGACGCCATCATCATTATTGGCATTGGTGGTTCATATTTAGGAGCGCGTTCCGCCATAGAGGCACTGACTTTTTCTGATAGCAAAGCACCAGAAATATATTATCTAGGAATAAATGTTAATGCTAGTTATTTAGAAAATATTTTAGAAAAATTAAAAGGCAAAAGCGTTTATGTTAATGTTATTTCTAAGTCTGGGGCAACTTTAGAACCAGCCTTGTCTTTCCGAGTAGTAAAAAACTTTTTAAGAGATGAATATGGAGCAGAGAATTTAGCAGAAAGAATTATTGTGACTACTGACAAGGAGAAGGGGGCACTTAGAGTTTTGGCGGAGAAAGAAGGTTATGAAGCATTTGTAGTCCCCAATGATATTGGTGGGCGCTATTCAGTTTTGACGGCTGTGGGATTATTGCCGATGGCAATGGCGGGTATTGATATTGAAAAAATGATAGAGGGTGCTCAGGGAGCGCAGAAAGAATATAGTAAACCATTGATGGAAAATGATTGTTATAAATATGCTATCAATCGTTATGAGTTGTATCAACAAGGTAAGAAAATAGAAATTTTAGCTAGTTACAATCCATTTTTGGGAGAGTTGACCGAGTGGTGGAAGCAACTTTTTGGCGAATCAGAAGGAAAAGAAGGTAAAGGTATTTTTCCTGCTTCGGTAAAGTACACTACAGAATTGCATTCCCTTGGTCAATATATTCAAGAGGGGGAAAGACATCTTTTCGAAACTGTTTTGCATATTGAAAATAAAGCTGGAGAGATTATTATAGAGAAAAATGAAAATAATTTAGACCAATTGAATTATTTATCTGGGCAAAAAATTTCGACTATTGAATCAACAATCCAAGAAGCAGTTATTAGAGCTCACACTAAAGGTGGTGTGCCAAATTTAGTAGTCAATATTCCAAAATTGGATGCTTATTATTTAGGGCAATTATATTATTTTTTCGAAAAGGCCTGTGCCGTAAGTGCCAACTTATTAGGAGTAAATCCATTCAACCAACCGGGAGTAGAAGCATACAAAAAAGAAATGGTGGAGTTGTTAAGGAAACTTTCTGAATAATTAAATGATAATTTACTCTGCATTTTTAAATTAATTTTGAACCCCTAGACGTCCGACGTCCATTATTAATATATCAACAGTGATTGAAAATATTATTAGTGATAGCATAACTGTTAAAAAATAAATAATATAAGGACGTCGGACGTCTAGGTTTGCATATAATGGACTCTTAATCTCCTAAACTCCTAACTTCCTAACTTCTTAAATTCCTAGTTCTATGTCAAAAAAGTTCCAAAGGACAATCGAAGATTTTATTTGTGAGAATTGTGGGGAAAAGGTAAAAGGTACGGGTTACACTAACCATTGTCCAGCTTGCTTGTGGTCAAAACATGTGGATATCAACCCAGGAGACCGAGCTAATTCTTGTGGTGGGCTAATGAAACCTATTGAAGCTTACTTTAAATCTCAACAGTGGTATATAAATCAAGAGTGTCAAAAATGTGGGGAGATAAAAACCATTAAAGTTCTGCTAGAAGATAACCAAGAAATAATTCAAGAAATCTTAGATAGGAAAATTAAGGAGAATTAAAATTTTATAAGTTTAAACCATACTAAAGTAGGTATTTTTAAAATAAATTATACCTCTTTGAAAAGTAGTTCTGTATGACTATTGGTTTTTTGTATGATTTAAATTTAAATTAAAAATACAATGAAAAAATATGCTTACTTTAATAATAAAATTATCCCAGAAGATGATATTATAATTAGTCATCATGATTTAGGATTTTTACGAGGTTATGGGATTATGGATGCTATGAGAACAATAAAGGGTAGACCTTTTTTATTAAAAGAACATTTTGAAAGATTGGATGACGGAGTGAAAACTTTAAACATTAAATGGGGGCTAGACTTAAAAAAATTTACTAAAATTATAAAGAGACTATTAGAAAAAAATAATTTTATCAACGATGTAGCCATTAAAACTATTGTGACTGGTGGTGTATCTTCTAATGGGTTAAAAATTGACAAAGAACCAACAATTTTAATAACTATTAATAATTTAGAGGGAGTTTCACCAAGTGAAGATGATTATAGCAAAGGGGTAGGAGTTATTTCTGCTGAATTTCAGAGATTTATGCCAGAGACTAAAACGACTAATTATATTTTCGCTTTACAACATCAAGCGCAAAAAGAAAAATTTAAGGCAAATGAAATTATTTATAAAAATAAAGGAGAACTTTTAGAGGGGGCAACCAGTAATATTTTTATAATAAAAAATGAAAAGGTGATAACTTCAAACGACGGTATTTTAATGGGAACTACCAGAAATTTTTTAATTAATATTTTAAAAAAGGAGGAGTTTGAAGTTGTGGAGAGAATAGTAAAATTTGAAGAATTACTAGGGGCAGATGAAATATTTTTAACAGGAACATTTAAAAATATTTTGCCAGTAATAAAAGTTGATGATATAATAATAGGGTCAGGAAAGGTTGGAGAGATTACGAAAAATATAATAAATCTCTTTTCTGATTACAGTTCTACTATTAAATAAGATGTGTGCTTTGACTCTTTTATAAAAGGGGTATAGAGCGCGATACGTAGATTCTATAAATCAATGGTTTTGCGTATAATCAATATTTTTCATTTATAATTTATAATTTATAATTACGTATGCAGTCTTTAGCAATTTTTGATATAGACGGAACAATTTTCAGGAAAAATTTACATTTTGAGCTGATAAATCAATTAGTTTTGATGGGTGTTTTTCCAGAGAAAATTAGACACACGCTAACCAGTTTATATTCTAGTTGGTTAGAGCACGAGGGAACCTATGGGGAATATAGGGATGCTTTAGTCTCTTTATATGCAGAAAATATTGAAAATGTTTCTGTGGACACAGTGAAAATAGCCAGTCAAAGGATGATTGCTTTCCATAAAAAAAGAACATATATTTTTGCTGAAAGATTAATTAAACATTTAAAAGAGAAAAATTATTATATTATTGCTGTTTCTGGTTCGCCAATGGAGGCCGTAGAAGAATATAATAAAATTCATTTACATTTTAATGAAGTTTTTGGAACAGTTTATGAAAGTGTTAATGGAAGATATACTGGAAAGGAGGAAAGCGTTCCAGTGACAGATAAGGGAGGTTTTGTTATGGAATATATGAAGAAAAATAAATTTATGAGAAAAAAATCTTATGGAATTGGTGACACAGGGTCAGATGCTAGCTTCTTGGAATTAGTGGAGAAGCCCATTGCTTTTAATCCCGATTCGGAATTAAAGTTAATTGCTGAGCAAAAAAACTGGAAGATTAAAGTAGAGAGGAAGGATGTTGTTTATGATATAATCTAGAAAATTCTGTGAATTTTCTGGTAATTTTAATTTGTAAATTTTAAATTTTAATTGGATGGCTTAATGTTTTAATGATTTAATGATTAAGTTATCAAGCTATAAAAATATGAAGAAAAAATACAGTGTTTTGTTGGGTATTGTTGCTACAAGTTTGGTTGTTGTTGGGTGCCAAAATAGTGCCGATGTTGAAAATGATATTCAAGCTAAAGTTGAAAAGAACAAACAAAGTCAAAAAGAGATGATAAAATCTCAGGATTTAAGCAGTTTAAGCGGGGAGGCTAAAAGTATTACCGAACAGCTTGGTCAAGCTGACAAGTCTAGCAATTCTAGACAAAATAATCAATTAAATAATAAAAAAGATATGAATGATTCAAGTCAAAGTAAAGGTACAGACAAAAACAAGCTACCAATTGATATGAAATTGGCTGAAACGTGCAAGAGCGTTGTTCTTAAAACTAATATGGGAGACATTGAAATAGAATTTTTTGGAGACAAAGCACCAATGACTGTAGCTAATTTTTGTACACTTTCCAAAAAAGGTTTCTATGATAATTTAACTTTTCATCGAGTAATCAAAAATTTTATGATTCAAGGAGGAGATCCAAAAGGGGATAGTACAGGTGGACCAGGATATAAGTTTAAAGACGAACTTTATCCTGAAAATAGTAACGACAAATACACAATTGCTATGGCCAATGCCGGTCCCAATACTAACGGTAGTCAATTCTTTATTAATACTAAGGCAAATCATTTTCTAGATAGAAAGCATACTGTTTTTGGTAAAGTTATCAAAGGTCAAGATGTTGTAGACAAAATTG
>CAZRER010000010.1:0-16461 GCA_964599525.1 uncultured Bdellovibrionales bacterium | reverse complement strand
ACTGGACAGACTTTACAAAAAACTAAAAAAATATCAAAAAGAACAAGAATCGACAAAAGGTAATCAGCATCATAACAAAAACATAAGCGAAGCAATAGAACTAGGCGACAGCCGATACAACGAGACGACAGCCGATATTTACTTCCCGTTTAGAGAGGCAACTAGGCAACAGCCGATACAACTCCTAGAACCCTATTACGGTTTTCAAGAAAAACTTCGTGGCCAATGGCATAAACACCTTCTCTTGAAAATACCCACTCTTCCTATTGCTAATAAAAAACTTCTTAAGATTCTTGACCTACCAACCGGCTGGAAAATTGATGTCGACACAGAGAATGTTTTTTGATATACTGAAACTATACTAAAAAATATTTTTCACTTTTAAAATTAAGCAATTGAAAATTGTTTAAAAATTGAAAATTGAAAATTAAATTACTATTATGTTACAAATTCTAACCTATCCCAATCCAATCCTAAAACAACAGTGCCAACCAATCTTCAATCCAACTGACTTGGAAATTAAACAATTAATTACTGAAATGACTCAAACTATGCGCGCCCATAACGGGTTGGGCCTAGCCGCTCCTCAGATTGGCAAAAATCTACGTTTATTTTTAACGGAAGTTGATCACCAATTAATAGTTTTCATCAACCCAGAAATTCAAAAGCTTTCCGGCAAAGAAACAAAAATGGAAGAAGGTTGCCTTTCTTTTCCTGGACAATATTTAGACGTAGTTCGCCCCAATAAAGTTAAGATAAAATTTACCGACCCCAGTGGACAAAAACAAATTCTCAAAACCAGTGGCCTTTTATCTCGAGCCATCCAACATGAATTTGACCACTTAGAAGGAGTGCTTTTTACAGAAAGAGCTGAAAAAGATACCCCCCTCGGGAGACAATTGGAACAAATTTAATCTAAAACAAATTTTATAAACGAGAGTACAAATCAATGATAAATGACAAATTTTTTAATACTATAAATAAGCTAAGTGATAATTTAACAGTATTTGAAGAATTGTATAATTTAAACATTTGATATTGAATTGTCATTTGTAAATTTGTTATTTGTAATTTATTTGTATCTTATATCTTATTGCTTATAATTTATCTCATTTTTTATTATGTTATCTCTCCAAAAAACTATCCAGCCACTAAAAATAATATTTTTCGGTGCTCCTTATTTTTCTCAAGAAATTTTAAAATTTTTATTAAAGAATAATATTTCTATTGATTTAGTAATTACTCACCCAGATCAGCCAGTTGGTCGCAAAAAGATATTAACCCCTACTGAACTAAAATCATTTGCCCTAGAGAACAAACTAGCAATACAAGAATTTACCAAATTAGACAAAATCACCGAAGTTTTTTTAAAAACACAAAAACCAGATTTATTTATTGTCGCTGCCTATGGAACAATCATTCCTCAAAATATTTTGAACATTCCGAAACTTGGTGCCCTTAATGTCCATCCTTCTCTCTTGCCAAAACTAAGAGGAGCTTCACCAATTCAGACTGCACTTCAAAAAGGATTAAGAGAAACTGGTTCTACTATAATGTTGATGGATACTGGAATGGACACGGGAGACATTTTACAACAAAAGAAATTACCCATTAAATCAACTGAAAAATATCCAGAATTAGAAGAAAAATTAATAGATTTATCAAGCGTTCTGTTACTAAACGTTATAGACCATATCAATAAAAAAAGAAAACTACCCTCTCGTCAAAAACAAAACGATCAGGAAAGCACCTATACTAAAATTATTCAAAAACAGGATGGCCTAATTAATTGGAGTAATACTTCTCAAACAATTTATAACCAATGGCGTGCCTTCTACTCTTGGCCAAAAATACATACTTTCTATAATAATCAAAAATTAATTCTGACTGAGATTGAATTAATTAAAAAAAGTGTTACAATAAATAATGAAAAAGCTATCGGCGAAGTTTTTTTTAGTAAACTTAAAAATAAAAATGTCTTAGTTCAAACTGGTCAAGGAGTAATAAAAATTAATCAACTCCAACTAGCCGGTAAAAAAGAAATGTCTATTAAAAATTTTATCAACGGACAAAATAATTTTATTGGAAGTATTTTAAAATAAATGTTAAAAAAGCAAGGAAACAATAATTATCAAAAAAAATTTTTAAACCCTGTCACATTGGGCATTATTTTAATTATTGCTATCACAGGATATTTTATTTGGAAAACATTAAACAAAAAATACCAATCTAAAAAATTAGCTACGCAATTATTAGAACAGAAAAAAGATGCTGGAAAAATAAATTTTAATACTGCTTCCGTTGAGGAAGTTTATCAATGGATTGATAATAATAATGTACAATTAGTTGATATTAGAAATACTTCAGATTATAAAATAAAACATATTGAGTCTTCGGTCAATCTTCCTCTAGAAACTCTAATGAGAAGCTTAAAAGATATAGATAAATCAAAAAAAATAGTAATCATTGACAAAGAAAATTCTGATAAAGGTGAACTATTAACGGAGCACCTTATGAACGAGGGGCTAGATGCCAAATATTTAGCTGGCGGAATCTTAAGTTACGCCCAACACAATTATCCACTAATAACTGCTGGAAACCCAACTGATATCACTAACCAAATGAAAGTTTCTTCAATAACAGCCGAAGAAATCAAAAAGAAGTTGCTAAAAGGAAAAATATTCTCATTTATAGACACTCGTCGAAACGAAATATTTCTAATTGACCATATTAAGGGAAGTAAAAACATTCCCCTAGAAAAAATTGAAAAATCAAAAAAAGAATTGCCCTCGCATACCCTATTACTTTACGACGCCGACCCCACCAGAAGTTTCCAGGCAGGAGTAAAACTATACGATATGGGAATTTCAGATGTTTATACCTGTAGCGATAATTACACCTTATTAAAAAAAATTTTATTTACAAGTAATAATAACAATAATGTCAAAAAAGAAAATTGAAAAGAAAAAAGAGAAAATCAAAAAAAGGAGAAAAGAGAAAAAAAATATCAAAGGCGTTGTGCTGATTGATAAAAAAAATAACCCCAAAAAAAATGTCAAAAAAAGGACATTACAGAAAAAGAAAGAGGAGAAGAAAAGTAATAAAAAAATATCAAAAAAAAAATCAGAGACAAAAACAATAGTAAAAAAATCTCTAACGACAAAAAAGAAAAGAAAAAAACAATTAAAAACATCTTTTTTAATTATGGTCTTTTTTCTTTCTCTCTCAGTGATTGGTCTTGTTTTATTTATTTTATTATCGCAAACCAATCAACAAAATAAAACCTCTGTTACCCCTATTCCTCACAGATTGTCTACGGTAACTAACGAAAAAACTTTTATAAAAATCAAAAATTCTTTATTGCAAAACGCCCTAAATTTAGACAAAGAAAAAACAAATATATGTTCTGGCTCAGATTTTTTTAATGCTCCAAAAGAAAAAATAGTTTACGCTCAAAATAAATTTACCGTTATACTCAAAAGAGGTAAATTATTCGTAGTTAATACGACTACCAATAGATTTATTAGTTATACCGAAATATCTCCTTACCCCCTTAAAGAAAATAATGCTATTACCTATGATAATTTATTTTTGAACGATAACACTCTTATCGTAACTGGATATAGAGCCAATACAAATTCACTGGAAATATCAACGTTTTTAATAAACAGTCTGGGAAGAATTACTCGAGGAACAACCTATGATCTACCTACTTCAAGTTGTAATTTTGGAGCAAATTTCAATGGTGATAAAATTATTTTTTACACTTCCCGCCACCTAAAATCAAAAACAACAATAGAAAATATTAATCTTTTAAATGAATGGGATATAAAATCAAATAATTTCACTCCAGTTACTATAAAAAATAGCACCGTATTTTACGACAATGCTTCACACTTAAACACCCCTATTATTCATAGTATCACTAGCTGTCATATTCAAAATAGTGCTCTTATAAATTGCCAACAGCGACATCTTTTGGGCGACAATTCTTCAGGGCATTATTTAGACAAAAATAATTTTTATCTTTGGACAGCAGAATTACCACCAAATACTAAATCTAATAAAAATATCCCCAACTCTAAATTATATCAATTTGATTTATCTACTCCCACTATCAAAATGGCTCAAGTGGTAGGAAAACCCGTTACAAAAAATGCACTTACCGTAAAAGATAACCGTAAGTTAATCGCCACAATTTATCAGAATAATTCGGTAGCTCCCTCTTGGCAAACAAATTTTACCAAAAATAAAATCGCCAATTTCCAACTAAATATTAATGGATTTTCACAAGATGGAAGTTTTGTAAATTCTTCTGATAATTATGAATTAACGTCTCTTAACTTCAAAAATATCACCGATACTTCTGAAAATATTCTAATCGCCTCTCCAACACTTATTACCCTTAATCACTCTGTTGTAACAAAATACTCAAAAGATGGTTCAACCAAAAAAATAACCATTGATGGTCAGATACTGAAAACTAAAAAAACATCAGATCAACAAATTACTATTATCATTCAAAAAAACACTGCACTTCTAGTTCAAATAGTAAATTTAAATGACTTCACAATTTCAGAACCATTAACCTTACAAGAAAATATTACAACTGTCCCTTCTGTTAAAATACACTCCCTAAAAAAAGATAATCTAATTGATATTTCTATTATCGAAAAATCTCTAAATAAAGGATACCTATATTTATTGGATACCTCCAAGAACACTCCAACGATTCTTAATAATTTTGTATTTAATAATCGCTACCAACGTCTTAATGATGGATGCCAAAATGATTGTCAACAATCTTGGCAAGATCAAGCAAATTATTTTACATCATCGCCAGACAAAACAACTGGCCCCAATAAATCTATTTATGCTACCGTTGGTAGTAAATTAAAAAAATTCATTATTGATAAGACTGGTATTTTACGACCAGTGAAAACCATTGATTATACCTATAAACCAGCTCCACCGAAACCGAAACGACCGCGAGCTAGAATTCCCGGCGGAGCAAAGTTAGTCAACGGAAAATATGTTTGTAAAAAGAAACATGACTACGTTGGTAAAAGTAAAAAAAATAATAAGGGTTATTTACACCTTGATTTAGAATGCTGTCTAGACCCAGATGAATATCCTAATCCTTGGTGCACTTATAGACCTGGCGAATTAAATGTAACCAAACTACGGTATAAAGATTACCATGGAAATATCAAAAGAAAAAAACATTAGTAAAAATTATCTACAAACTAAAAAATATATTCACATCAAACATAAAATAAATAGTTTTATATATTATACTTTGTATATTTATAAAAGCTAAATATTCATATTGTCAATATCAACTTCAGCCACGGTACCATTTATTTTTTGTTGAGTAGTTTGAATATCCTTGCTTTTATTTTTTCTCAACTTTCGAGAGTCAATTTTAAGTTTGACATCTTTAGTGGAATTAATTGTATAAGTTCTGATTCCACCCATTTTATCAATAATCTTAACCTTGCCAATCAGCTTGTCAATGCCAGCCTGTTTTTGAATAAATAATTGATAATTATCCAAGTTAAATTCTTCGGGCAGAAAATATCTAAAAGTTATTACTTTTGTTTTCCCTAAGTTAACTTTATGAAAAATGCCAAAACTTTTCAGTCCCAAAATATTACCAAAATCTACAAAATCTAAACCACTTAAACCTTCTGTGCTGGTCAACCAGCTCTTGCTCGGTACTAAAACTCGTAAATAAGTTCGATAATCATCTGTCAACAAATCTCTCACTTTCCCTTTATGGGTATATTTAATTTTCAATTCAGCCACTGGTTTTTTTTGCCTAAAATCAACTGTATACTCAAAACTTCTATCTATCAGTGCATCTGATTTCCTTGCACCCAGGTTAGCATCAACCATCATTATAAAATCACTGTTTTTGGCTGATTTTACCTCTCCAGACCAACCCAACTTTTTAACTTTTTGTTGGATTATATCGTCCTTAAAATAAATTAGCACATCTTTCTCATTAAGATGTTGCTCTACTCTTTTGAATAATTCTTTCTTCTTAGCCAAACTCAAAGATTGTGCTTTTTTAATAATAGCCTTAGACATTTCTTTCATTATGTACTTCCTTTTGCCTTTTTCTACCCCTTGATCGTAGTACCCTTTCTCTACCTGATATTCCAGTTGCTCTACAGCATTTTTACTGTCATATATTCCAGGATATCCTTCAATTTGAACAGGACCAACTACTTCTAAAAATGATGGCAACAACTTACTGGAAAGAGCAATTACTCCATCTAGATCCTCTTGACCCCCCTCTAAATGATAAAAATAATCAGCCTGCTTAGCGTTTGTTTCAAAATCTGGAGACCAATTACTATCTCTTAACTCCAAATCTTTAATTCCCAGCCAATCTTTCATCGGCTTTGGAGGATCAACCTGCGTAGCCACTCTAGAGTCAAAAACATTTGTATCGTGAGTGTCCACAAATGTCACTTTTCCTTTCTCTATTTTTAATATACCGAATGAACCAATATAACCACCACCCGGTCGTAATTCATCTTTATTTTGAAAAAGAAGTAAAAAAGTATTTTTTTCTTTTTTCGATAACTCAGTCACGATATCCAATGATCCCATTAATTCACTTTTCTTAATCGTTGAAATTGGCATAATCTGAGCCACCGGCTTAGCAATGGAGAGTAACCTCGCATAATTTTTATTTTTATATTGTAAAAACAAAAACCAGGCTACCATCATTATTACTGCTAGAAACCAAAATATTATCCAAAATTTTATAGAATATTTTTTTCTCATAAGTTTATTTATTTAATACTAAATTTGTTCCCAGTAATTGATATTCCCTTTTGCGATTCTTTAAATTTTGCAACACTCCATATAATATCCAAAATAATAAGCTCGCCGGTCCGATAAAAAAAACATTGGAGAAGATACCCAAAAACAAAAATTCAACAAATATACTCAAGATAACTATCAACCAAATTCTCTCAAATTCTTCCGACTTTAAATATGCAAACCTAATTTCTCTAAAATACTGGATGAGTCCTAAAGAAAAAATTATGAATCCTATCAATCCTAACTTATTAAAAATAAATAAATAAGTACTCTTAGCTAATTGTTCCTTCGAATCAATAAACCCCCTCCAAAAAAAGCTCCAATTATGTGCATTTTTAATGGACAATATAATATCTAGTGTAATCTGTTTTAATTGGATAACTAATGACGGTCTAAATTCAGAAAACACTCCCATTGATACTATCAGACCGCCTAAAGCACCTAAAATAATCTTTTTATCTCTCATAAGAACTCCAATAATAAAAATCCCTATGCTTATTGTAATCAATAAAATATATGAAGATGTTGTAATCAGACCTAAAATTTGCAACGCTAGGCTAAAGATAAGCATCCTTTGAATATTTATCTTAGTTTTTTTCAAGTTAATAACCACTTTTTTTGCTTCCTTGGGAAAGTTATTCTTAGTTAAAACAGTATCCACAACTTTATAAATATTTCTGCCTTTATTACGAAACCATAGATTACTAATAGTTGACAAAGAATCTTTTTGAATTAAATATGCCCCAAGTGTAATTGGGATAGTTATTGATAGTATTATTACCCAATAAGTTTGACCTAACTGAAATATTTTTAATACTCCATAGACATTATTTTTAAATACTAATCCAATTATTACCTGAATAGTTCCAGCTGCAACAATGACCAAAAATAATCTCTCTAGCCTTCTGGTAGTTTGAAAAAAATGTTTAAATAAAATAATCAACACAAGATAAACAAAGCCTGTTATAGCTAACATACCAGTTGAAATAAAAATACTACTTGTGATACTTTCATCTCGAAAAAATATTATTACTACTATATACAAGACTATTAATGCAAATCCATAATAAAATACTGGCAACATTTTAAATTTATATTTATCTAAAATTAAACTGCTAATACCAATTATAAATAATATAAGTACAAACAATTCTCTTGTTGCAATTAAATTATCAATAATATTTACAGATGGAAATACTAAAATAACTACTAAAAAGAAAGATAATCCATAATGAAAACTCTTTCTGAATATCCCCAAGCTACTAAACACAATCAAACTAAAAAATGCCAAGTTTAAATTTAGAGTAGTCACCAAAATTAATGAAAAGGCCAACGCGCCAAAAGTGACTGCAGTTAACCATTGATCTTCTGTGAAAATTACAAATAATTTTTTCATAATTAAAATATATAAATCCTTTATATTAGATTATTTTTACTACCTAAAGGACTCCATATATTATCACAAACAACAAAAAAAGTCAATACCCCTGAATAATATTAGCGGACATCTTTTGATATTAAACCGTTTTCACCGATTAAGAGTGACTGTTTCCATAGTCCAGTCCCTTAGGAGACATTGCTCGATATTTTGCAATTACTTTTGGTAAAACTTCTATGACCCTATCAATTTCTTCTTCTGTATTTTCACGACCAAGAGTAATTCTAATAGCTCCATGAATAATTTCTTTGGGAACTCCCATAGCTGATAAAGTTGGAGAAGCTTTAAGACTGGTGGAGGCACAAGCCGAGCCAGTGGAGATACAAATCCCTTCCATATCCAACTCTATCAAAACAGCCTCTCCTTCTGCACCAGGAAAAGCAAAATGCACGTGAGCTGGAGTAGAATTTTTCACATCAGTATTTAATTTTGCCTGTTTTATTTTAGAGGATAGTCCAGTAATGAGCTTTGCTTGCAATTTTTGTAAATATTTATTATTTTTAGATTGCTCTTCTTTAACTATTTCCAAAGCTTCTCCCATCCCCACAATTGCTGGAATATTATATGTTCCACTACGCAAATTATTTTCTTGATGACCACCAATTTGTTGCCCTTTTAATTTAATTCCTTTTCTAACATACAAAGCCCCAATTCCCTTAGGGCCGTAAACTTTGTGTCCAGATAGCGACATTAGATCTACTTTTAATCTATTGACATCACAATCGAAAAAATTAGCAGCTTGAACAGCATCGGTGTGGAATATTATAGGCAAACTATTTTTATCTTGTCTATTATATTTTTCTTTCTCAAGTATTTGTCCAATCTCATCTATTGGTTGCTTGCTCCCAACCTCACTATTAACATAAACAACGGAAACTAACACTGTATTTTCTTTAATTGCTTTTTTAACTTCTCTGATGTCAACTACACCATTTTCTTGAACCGGCAAAAAGGTAACTTGCCCTCCCTGCTGTTTTAATTTTAAAAATGGTTCTTCTACGGCTGGGTGCTCTACAGAACTAGTAATAAAATGTAAATCTTTTAGCTTGTAACTGTCTTTTAATAATTGCTCTACTACTCCAAAAATAGCTAAATTATCGGATTCTGTAGCTCCAGAAGTGAAAACAATCTCGTCCTTCTCTCCGTTAACAAAATTGGCTACTTGTTGTCTAGCCTCCTCTAAGGCAATGTATGCCTCCTGTCCATAACTATGAATTGAGGAAGCATTACCAAATTTCTCCCGAAAAAAGGGTTTCATTTTTTTCCAAACTCTTTTGTCTACTGGAGTAGTGGCACTGTGATCTAAATATATTTTTTGCATCTTAGTTTATTTTAAAATTATTTTTTACCCTCTTCATAGTTCTTCAAGGCAGCCAGAGCGGCATCAACACCAAGCATAGAACAGTGGATTTTGGCTGGCGGTAAACCGTCGGCCTCTTTGACAATATCATCTTTAGTAACTTTCTTCGCTTCCTCTACCGTCATTCCCTTAATATATTCGGTCATTAAAGAGGATACAGCAATGGCAGCTGCGCATCCTAAAGTTTCAAAACTAACTTCTTCAATTTTATTTTGCTCATTTACTTTTAAATAAATTTTCATTACATCACCACAAACAGGATTACCCTTTTGAGCAACAGCGTTGGCGTCTTTCAATACTCCTTGATTTCGTGGATTTTTAAAATGGTCTAAAACTTTTTTACTATACATATATGTGTGCTCCAATTTTAAATTTAAAATTTTAAATTTAAAATGAATATTAAAATTTTTAATAATTATTTTTTAAGAAACTATTTTCATAAAATAATTTGATTCGACTGTCAATTTTACTTTTTTGTCAGTTCGTTTACTCAAATCAGATCCTGTAAGGTCATCTCTTTTAAAGAGTTAGTAATTGATATTTGCACTTTTTGCAAGACTGGAACGGCGCCACAATTATTGCTATTACTACATTCTATATCACCTTCTCCCTTTAGGCATTGAAAAATAATTACATTTTCTCCCAAAGCCTCTAAAACCGTTAACAGATTCACCTCCTTAATCTTTTTTTGAAGATAATATCCACCTTTAGCGCCTCTGGTAGATTTTATTATCTCCGCTTTTTTTAGTCCCGCAAATAACTGTTCTAAATATTTTAAAGAAATATGCTCTTCTTTAGCTATTTCTTTTAGTGATTTTACTTTTTGAGGCTCTGTTGCTCCAGATAAAACTAAATTAGCTAAAGCCCTTAATCCATAAGCTGTACTTCTAGAAAATTTCATATTATACTATTTTAAATCATACTATTCTACTAGGAATTATACCATCAATAAAAACTATGTCAAGAAAAATTATATTTTCAAAAGTAACCCCTTATGCATCTAAATAATTTTTAATTGAAATTTGAAATTTGAAATGAATGATAAAATTTTAAATTATCAAATATTCCAAGTAGTATCGATAGATAACAACACTTTCAACACTATTTACAAAAGTAGACTAATATTTGTAAATTTGTAGCTGATTTGTCCGTCCTAGGTGGATCCGCCCTGGGAGGATAGATTTGTAGGAGGAGGAACTGTAAAATATTATTAAATATTCATCAAAGATGTTTACAGTTGTTTAGAGGTGTGAGAGATTACTTCAAAAAAATTGACAAAATTTATAAGCTGTGCTATGATAATTTGTTATCTGGATTATTTACGTATATTTAGAAATTGCTAAAGTTATAGATTATGAATAAGCATAAATCAGTCATTGAAAATAATAACGGTCAATCGACCGTTGAGATGGCTTTGATTTTGCCAATCTTGTTATTTATACTTTTTGCAATCATAAATATCGGCCTTTATATGTATGCTAATTTACAAGTAGCTTTTGCCACCCATCAAGCGGTTCGAGCTGGAGTATTAACCAATGAGAATTCCAAAATACGAGGAGCAGCTAATAATTCATTGCAAAATCTACAGGACCATTTATCTAGAACCAATATTTTAATTGAACCGCTCAGTGAGTCTTCTCGCCATCGTGGCGATGACCTAAAAATTACCATTACCTATTCCTATCCCATGCCAGTTAATTTTAAATTACCGTTTGGAATAACCACTTCATTTTTTAATCGAGACAGCATCCCCGTAAAAAGTATTGCTATCGCCCAAATTGAGTATGAATAAATTTACACATAAAATATATAGATCACAAGAAGGAAGTGTTTTGATAATAGTAGCTGTTTCCTTACCAATAATTTTGGGCTTAATGGCTTTAGTATTAAATGTCGGAACAATACACTACGTACAATCAGCCTATACTGATATTGCTACCACAGCTACGGCTACGGCCCTAAATCCAGTCGGTGATAAAATGGTTGAGATTATAAATGATAAAATATCAGCGACACCACCATATATCCCTGTATCGCCAGATACCTGGGATAATTTAACAGACGATGAAAGAAAGTTTCTCACTACTGATACAACATTAATTAATAAGGTAGAGAATCTAACAAAAGAACATTTACAAAAAAATATTGTTCCGAGCAATGTAATGAGAAATGATTTTATAATCAAAGAAATTAAAGTCAAATACCCATATGAATATCGTCTCTCTGATAAATTTGTAAAGGTTCATCTAGAGTTTAAAATTGAAACCCCAATAAATATTATAAAAGATATGAGCAAAAAAGATATTTTAATTAAAGCCGAATCACAATTAAGAATTAAATAAACTTATAATTATGAAAGACAATAATTTACCACTGACAACCATCGATTGGTCACAAAGATTTAATAAGCAAAAAATTAAATATTTTTTGATTGCTTTGTTACTAGCTTTTTTTATCACCCTACTGGCCTACAAAATTCTACATCGAGCTCAAAATGAATCGGAATTAGTTAGTGTAGTTGTGGCTAAACAAAATATTTCAAAATACAGCCAAGCAAAACCTGAAAATTTTGAATTTAGAAAAGTAAGAAAAGATCAGGTACCAGCAAGAACAATTTATAATCCCCAGGATATTAATAATTTAACAAGCCTGCTTGATATTTCTAAAGGTCAAATTATTGTTTCTCAATTTTTTAAAGAAATAACTAACCCAGATTCAATCAGTGCGATGATTAAAGACAATATGGTCGGCATCCCGATTGGTTTTGATTGGTTAATTGCTCCTGTACCCAATATTAAAGATGGGGACTTAATTGACATAATTGCTAGCGAAGCCCACAAAACAACAATTGCTGGACAAACAGTCATTACTTCTGAAGCAAAATTTCCTATTAAAAACGCCAAGGTTCTTCGAGTAGTCAAAAAAGGAGATTACGACCAAAACGGGCATTTGGTAATTGAAGTAACGGAAGACCAAGCTAAAAGCCTTATGTCTGCTCGAGCCCTAAAAGTTTTATTAAATATTATTGTTAAATAGATCTATGAAACCAAAAATATTCTACACCGTTCATGCTAAAGGAGGCTCGGGAGCAAGTTTATTTGCCACTAATTTTGCTTACGCTCTTAGTAAAAAACATCCCCGAAAAAGAATTTTATTTTTAGACGCCAATCAATTTTCAGATATTGCTAACTTATTTGGAATTAAGGCTAAGAAAAATATTCTTAATTTAAATATGTTTTTTAAAGAAAAACATTTTAATGCTCAAAACAGAAAAAATCTTAGGGACATTTTTGCTAAGAATGCCTATCAAATTAATAATCTTGATGTTCTTTTATCGCCGGAAGAATTTAATCCACAAGTACAATTAAATTCTATTTACAAAGAAATAATTTCGGCCGGATTAAATATCTACGATTATATTATTATAGATAGTGAGAGAGATAATAATAAATTATTTCAATTTTCTTTACCAAACACTGAAAGAATATTCATAGTAACAACTGCCGATAAACCAGCCATAACCAAAACAACTAATTTTTTGAAAACATTCAGCGACGAAGCTACTATTTTACAAAAAATAAACCTCATTTATAATCAAGCTGGTAAATTTTCAGAAAAGGAATTGCAAAATATTTTTGAATTTCCAATGGCAGCTATTTTACCAACAGAAAATAACGGTGCCTGGGATAATGTTTTACTAGGAGTACCAATTATCGAGAATAAAAAATTAGCCTATAGTAAAAAAATTAATCGATTAATAGATAATTTATTTAATCCAGTCTAAGTCCATAAAAATGACCAACATAAACACACAAGAAACTGAAAAAAGGATCTGGAAAAAACTCTTTACTTTACTGAAAGATGATTATTTGTTAACTGAAAAAACTTTAGCCAATAAAAATTTTCTTCAACAAAAAATTAATAATATTATTAAGGAAGAAGAATATGTTTTTCCTCAAAATATTTTAGATAAAATTACTACCAATGTAATTTATCATATTCAAGGCTTCGGACCACTACAAAATTTAATTAATGATGACACAATTAGTGAAATTATGGTTAATGGCCAAGATAATATTTTTGTCGAAAAAAATGGTGTCCTAGAAAAAACAAAGCTATCCTTTTCTTCTGAAGAAGAACTTCTAAATGTGATTAATAAAATTGTTAGTCCCATTGGGAGAAGAATAGATGAAGGAAGTCCAATGGTTGACGCTCGGCTTCCTGATGGTTCCAGAGTAAATGCCATTATTCCTCCCCTAAGTTTGGGCGGTCCAATCCTTACAATTAGAAAGTTTGCCAAAAATCCTTTCAGTCTTGATGATTTATTAAAAATGAATTCTATCAACGAAGAGGTTAGAAATTTTTTAATAAAAAGCGTAAAAGAAAAAGATAATATTATAATTTCTGGAGGAACTGGAACAGGAAAAACCTCTCTACTAAATGCCGTAGCTCAACACATAGATAAATCGCAAAGAATAATTACCATTGAAGATTCTGCCGAGCTCCAGCTACAACATCCCCATCTAATTTCCTTAGAAAGTCGCCCAGCTAACATTGAAGGCAAAGGCGAAATCACCATCAGAGAACTAGTAAAAAATTCTTTACGAATGCGTCCCGATAGAATTATCGTTGGAGAAATTCGTGGGGCTGAAACCATTGATATGCTTCAAGCAATGAACACTGGCCATCAAGGATCAATTACTACTGTCCACGCCAACGCTCCTCTGGAAGCATTATTAAGATTAGAAACTATGGTTTTAATGGGAAATATTAATCTTCCCCTTCCGGCTATTCGTCAACAAATCATCGGTGCCATTACTACCATCATCCAACTAGAAAGAAAAAGTGATGGTACCCGTGTAGTTTCCAAAATTAGTAAAGTAATTTCCGATACAACTGCTCGCCAAGAAGATGGATACCAATTGGAAGATATTTTTTATCGAAACTAAAATGGGACTGCCTCAAAATAATTATAACTCTAAATATGTTAATTAAACCAATACAATTTATTATCAATAATTTAAACAACTTTCTCCAAGTAGCTGTGAATATTTTTAATATAACAATAATATTTCTGACTCAACACACCGTTATTATTTATAGTCTTTTGTTTGGATTATTATCTTTTTTAATTTTGACTATTATTATTCAAACACAAATTATTCCAAGTTTTTACAAAAAATTATTTTTGGAAAACTACCCGAAGTCAAAAACAAACTCAAACCCACCATCACTTACCAGACCTTTTTGGCAAAAAATACCTAGCCTAAATAATTTTTACAAAACCTATCAATGGGCCGATCTTCCATTTACCTACGAATTTTTCTTAACCATTGGATTAAGTTTATTTATTATTATTTTTATTTTTGGGCTAGCAACACTTCCGTTGTTTTTAACGATTACTTTAGCTATTTTAATAACTTACCTATATTTTTTCATTATAAAAGTTATAGCTAAAAAAAATCACGATCGCATCTCCAAACACCTACCTTTTGTTTTGGATACTTTATCTGGCTCTATTCAATCTGGTTATTCTCTTTCCCAAGCTTTACAATTTACCGCTCAAGAATTAGGAATGCCTTTCAAATTATTCTTTCAAGAAATGTTAATCCAGTTGGACTATAATATTCCCCTCACTAAAGTTTTTAAAAATACTCAAGAAATGACCACCAACCAAGAATTTAAAATGGTTTTAGATGGACTAATTATACAGAATAAAATGGGTGGTGATATTGTAGCAATGCTCCAACAAATGGCAGATTGGATTCGTCAGAAAAATAAATTGCAACGTGATATCAAAACTTTTACTTCTCAAGGTCGTTTATCTGGAATAATTATTGTTTTACTCTGGCCAATTTCTGCTATCATTTTTTATTTTTTAAATTCTGATTATATTTCCATTTTATTTAATAATGACACTGGACAAATGTTTCTATTCCTTTCTTTATTTTTAGAAATACTTGGTTTTGCTATGATTTGGAAAATAATTAAGATAAAAATATAATATTATGTCAATCATACCACTATTAACAATTTTAATATTTTTAACTTTATTTTTCTCAATCTATTTTGAGCTGCTTTATTTTAATTCAAAACGTAATTATCTAGCACAAATTAGCAATAAAGATATTAAGCACGATAGATTACTAAAACGATTAGCGGAAAAATTAAATTGGGATAAGGGTGTTATCTTGGCAAAAATATTTAATTATCAACACATTTCTAATCTACTTCATAAAAGTGGGCAACCGTTTAATTTAACAATTAAAAATTTTATTACCCTTCATCGACTACTCGGCGATTTAGCATTGCTTATTCTTTCGCTGTTGTTTATTGTGTCCGGAAAAATATTTCCCGATATAATTATCTATCCTTTACTCTGGATAGTCATTACTTATCTACCAATTCTCTGGCTTAAAACTTTAATTGCCAAACGAAATAAAAAATTTAATTATAGCCTTAGTACTTTTATTGATATGCTTTCTCTATCAGTTAATGCTGGCATGAATTTTGAGAATGCCCTATTTTTTACAACAAAAAAATTTAATGGCGTCATTCACGAAGAATTTCAGCACGTGATCTATGAAATATCTTACGGAAAATCATTAGAAGAAGCTTTATCGTCTTTAAGCAAAAAAATAGACTCCATTGATTTAAAAAGGTTTGTCACCGCAGTTAAACAATCAAAAAAATTAGGAACTCCCATGTCGAAAACACTAGCCATTCAATCGAAATTAATTTTAACTAGCCGTATTCAAAAAGCAGAAGAGCTGAGTCGAACAGCTTCAGTTAAGATTTCTATCCCTCTAGTATTTTTTATTTTTCC
>CAZRER010000009.1:12385-17154 GCA_964599525.1 uncultured Bdellovibrionales bacterium | reverse complement strand
TCATTGCCCGCAATAAACCCTGTCCAATATCCTCTGTTTGACATTTTAGATAATTCTTCCTCTTGCTCTTTTATTATTTTGTTCAATTGGTTATTTGTTGCACCCCTCTGTATGGCATCTATAATTTTTCTATAGGTCCTTGTAATAACTGCTACATAATAGACACTTTTGGCTCGACCTTCTATTTTAAAGGAGACTACTCCAGCGTTAATTAGTTTGTCTAGATACTGTACTAAAGAAATATCATAACTATTAAACATGTAAGTTCCATGTTGATCCTCTTCTACTCTCATTTCAAATCTATTTTTGTCGTCAACTAAGTCGACCTTTTTATCGCCAGTGGATGTTTCTTTCCCGCAAAATTCTGAGGTTCCACCTCTACATCCGCTTCGCTCCTGCAGAGGAACAACCTCCGCAGTTTGCTCATAATCTTTTTCATCTTGCTTTTGCCATTTCCATCGACAGGGCTGAGCACAATCACCGAGGTTGGCACTTCTATTAGTCATCCACTTAGACAAGATACACCGTCCACTGTAAGACATACACATAGCTCCGTGTATAAAAACTTCCAATTCCATTTCGGGAACAGATTGGTGTATTTCTCTGATTTCATCTAAAGTAACTTCTCGAGCCAAAACCACTCGACGAACTCCCTGTTCCCACCAAAATTTTACTGCCTCCAGGTTAGTAGCATTAGCTTGAGTGGATAAATGCAAACTTACTTTCGGTAAATATTTTTTAATTAAACGTATAATTCCTGGATCGGAAACTATTATGCCATTTGGCTTAATTTCATTTTCTTTAAGCCATTGCAATTGCTTCTTTATTTTTTTCAGGTGAATATTGTGGGCATAAATATTCATGGTGATATAAAATTTTTTCTTTTCTCGCTGACAAATATTTTGAGCCTCTAAAATATTTTCTAGAGAGAATTGATTGGACCGTGCCCGTAAAGAAAAATCTGGTAAACCAAAATAAACGGCATCTGCTCCGAATTTTAAAGCTACTTTTAGTTTTTCTAAATTTCCTGCTGGAGCAAGAAGTTCTAAGTTAAGTGGTTTTAGATTTTGGCTATTATTCATCTGCTAATTTTATTAATTCTTCTGAAATCATTTTTGTAGCCTGGGGATTATAAAATTTTCCAACCCCTTCTTGAATTTTTGCTTTTATCTCTTTATCATAAATTAATTGTTTTAGACGCAATAAAATTAAATTCTCTTTAAAATTATTTTCTTCTAAAACAATTGCTCCCCCTAGTCTGGCAATTTCAAAAGCATTCATCCGCTGATGATTATTTGCACTGTGTGTTATGGGAACCAAAATAGATAATTTTTTATTAGCAGAAATTTCGGCAATGGTAGTTGCTCCGGCTCGAGAAATTACAACATCAGCTAAGGCATAAAAGTGTTTAATTTCATCACCAATGAAAGCAACGGGATAATAATCACTGTGTCCAATTTTAAATCCTTGCCTTTCAGCTTCATTAACAACTGCTTGATAATCTTTTACTCCAGTTTGATGTACAATTTGGTATTTACTAACCAATGATTTTAATGCTTGTAAAATTCTTCTATTTATAAATTCCGCTCCCTGGGACCCTCCAAGTATAAAAACTACTGGTTTTACTATTTTATTTATATGCAAAATACGCATAGCTTCTTTTGGGTCACCACCAAGAACCCTTTTGGATACAGGGTTACCACTTAAGAAGGTTTTGGATGGAGGAAAGTGAATTCTAGCTCTTTCAAATGAAATAGCTACCCTAGTTGCCAAGTTTCCTAAAAACTCATTAGCCATCCCAGGTTTAGCATCGGATTCATGAATAATAATTGGTATTCTATATAACCAGGCAGCTAATACTACTGGTACCGAAGCATATCCTCCTTTAGCAAACACTGCGTCGGGCATGTATATCAATAAGTGAAATAAAGATTGCATAAAGCCCAATGGCATCTTAATTAAATCAACGATATATTTAAAAGAGAAATACCGACGAAGTTTTCCACTTAATATCCATTTCTGTGGAATATTTATATTCGTCATTATCTCTTTTTCTAATTTCCCTTTTGGCCCGAAATAAACAAATTGGATTTCTTCTTCTTTATAGTTATCCCTGATATATTCAACTACTGTTGCTAGAGGGAAAAGATGTCCACCAGTTCCGCCCCCAGTTAATACTATTTTTTTCATATTTTTTGAAATTAATTTAAAGTTCTCTGGAAATATTCTCTGGAAATAATTTCTTATTTATATTATACTACAGACTAACTCAGCAGCCAAATAAAAAAGTATGCCACACATACTTTTTTATTTTTTCTATGAAAATATTGTTTTTAATCACCGATTTTTGCCACTTTTTTAATTATAATAAATTCAAATAGTCTAATCCCAAGTACCCTACTTCAATGTCTGTGTTTTTTCCGCTTCTTAATAGTTTTCTAAATTTACTTAACGAAACTAGCACTACTTCCGCAAACTCATTTTGCTCAAGTTTTTGATCAGAAACTTTTTCACAACCAGTTACAACAACGCATGCTCGCTTCATAGTTGAATAGGCACAGTCAAAAGCATTTGTGATTAGTTTGGCATTTCCTTTGTACCCACTTTCTTCGAGCAGCTCTCTTTCGGCAGCTTGTTCAGGAGTCTCATTGTCATCAATATATCCACCAGGTAATTCATTTAGGATTTCATTTGGCCCTGGTCTAAACTGTTTCGTTAAGATTACTTGCTTATCCTTGGTAAGCGCCAGTATTCCAACAGCTGGACCCTCCTTTTTTATATAAAAATCGCTCTCTTTTTCATCAGGCATTTTATATAATATCTTTTCTATTTTTCTGCTATATTTTTGAAAAACAATTTCTCGTGAAATTTCTTCCCATTTTTTGATTTTGTTTGGCATATATTTTTCACTTATTGGTTTAAATATTTATCTAATAACCTTAAAATATCATTCATAAAATAATGTTTAAACAATAAAATTCGTTTTTGAAGCGTAGCGGAGAAAATACCTTATTTTCCCTCTGAGAATAAAAAAATATATCACCCAACTAACCATTTTATAAACTCTTTATTTCTTAAAAACAAAAAGTTGTGTATTATGTAAACTATAATATACTTTTCTAAAATAAAAACACCCTCTTAACCAACTTGATTATAGCAGATATTTTCTAAAAAGCAAAATTAAATGCATAACTACCAATTATAAATAAAAAAGTATGCCACACATACTTTTTTATTTTTTCTATGAAAATATTGTTTTTAACTACGCGGGAATAACTATCGCTTGCTCCATTGTGGAGAGCGTCTCGCTTTCTTAAGCCCAGGTTTCTTTCGTTCTTTTTGCCTAGGGTCTCTTTTAAGATAATCTAAATCTCTTAAAGTTTTCTGTACATCACCATTATATTTAACTAAAGCCCTGGATAACCCCAATTGGGTAGATTCTGCCTGGCCCCTTTGTCCACCACCCTTTACTTTAACAGAAATTTTAAACTCTTTTTGCAAAGAAACTGCTTCTAGGGGGGCAAAAATAACAGATCTTAATTCATTGGTGTGAAAAAAATCTTCTACACTCCTACCATTAATTACAATAATAGCATCTTTTTCTTTATCTACCTTAGTAAGTCTGACTCTGGAAACTGAAGCTTTTCTTCGACCTACCCCTTCGTAATATTGTTCTTTTTTAGTACTCATATAAAATATTTAAATTTACTACTTTTTATCTTCTTGTGTATATCTCTTAAAGTCATGATTTTCTCCTTTAAAAACTCTTAGTCTTTTCATGGCAGTTCTAGATAGTTTATTTTTCGGCAACATTCCCTTAACAGCCAACTCTATAACCTTAGTAGAATCCTTTTTAACTAAATCATCGAAAGTAATTGATGTTATACCCCCCGGATATCCAGAATGTTTATGATAAATTTTATTCTTGGCTTTGGCCCCAGATAACTTTACTTTATCAGAATTAATAACAATAGCCCAACTTGAGCCTCCAATGTTTGGCTGGAAATCGATTTTATTTTTACCAGACAAAACTTTAGCTATCTTTGTTGCTAACCTTCCTAATACTTGACCCTTGGCATCAAAAACTACATACTCGGGATTATTTTTATTCTCTTTATTCTTCATGGGAGTTGCTATTTATCAGATTTACCAGATTTTTGGTTCTGGATCTTTTTCTTATTATTACTTTTTTTCTTACTATCTTGTTTTTTGCTAGAATTTTTCTCACTAACCATATTTACCATATTCTTTCCATCTTTCTTTTCGTCATCAACTACTTTAGACTTCTTATCATCACTTACCTCGTTACTTACCCATTGTAAAATAGCCATTTCAGCAGTATCGCTTTTCCTTGGTGTTAATTTAATAATGCTTAAATAACCACCATTTCTTTTATCATATTGTTTCGCAATAGATATTAACTTTTTAGCTGTTTTTGTTGGAACATCTTTTTTTAACTTCCTAATAACAACCGCTAAACTATTGACATCATCTTTCTTAACTTTCTTCGCTCGAGTAATGATTCTTTCTGCAAAAGGTTTTAATTCCTTGGCTTTTGCTAAAGTTGTTTTAATACTTTTAGAATTAACTAAACTAACAAGCATAGTCCGTTTTAATGCTAATCTTTGACTGGCGTTTCTTGACAGTGTTCGTCCTTTTATTCTCTTCTTCATACTTTTTAATATTATCTCGGTTTATTATTTCTCTTCAGCCTTTAATATAATACCTAAACCTCCAATTGCTTTCCTTATCTCTTTAACACCTTTTGC
>CAZRER010000009.1:0-12285 GCA_964599525.1 uncultured Bdellovibrionales bacterium | reverse complement strand
TTGTTATTGCACTAAATTGTTTTAATAAAATTGCAACAGATTTATGGTAAGCTTCTTCTGGCGTCATGCTACCATCTGTGACTATATCTAGGATGACTTTTTCGTAATCTGTTCTCTTTCCAACACGCATATTTTCAACTGTAAAATTAACTCTTTTGACTGGATTATAGATCGCATCTACCATAATAGTTCCAATTTCTTTATCAGCTTCTTGTTGCTCAACTGGAACATACCCAATACCTTTCTTCACTTTAACTTCCATATCAAAAATCGTAGAGGAATCAGTAATCGTAGCAATGTGCGCTTCGGGAGTAACTACTTTAATTTCTGATGATTTTTCGAAATCACTGGCAGTAATATCTTTCTTCCCCTTGACCTTTAAAAACATTGTCGCTTCGTCAACACCCTCCATTTTAAATCTGACTGCTTTTAAGTTTAAAATAATCTGAACAACATCCTCAATTACTCCGTCTAACGCCGAAAATTCATGTGTTACCCCTTTTATCTTAACTGAAACAATAGCATTTCCTTCCAAAGAAGATAATAAGACTCTTCTCAATGAATTTCCTATGGTTGCTCCATATCTTGGAAAACATTCTTCTATAATTAATTGCCCTGAATGATCATCCGTTTCTTTATATATAGGACTTTTTGGTAGTGAGATTGAAGACATTTTTTTAATGTTACTAATTATTAAATATTTTTATTTTAAGAAAATAAGATATTACAATATAATAATATATTATCTCGAATAGAATTCTATTACCATTGCAATATCAACATTAATACCAATTTCATCTTTTGTTGGTCTGGCTATAATTTTTCCTTCCATTTTATCTGCATTAAACTCTACCCATTTTGCTCCTATTGAACTTTTTTTAAGAGCTGCCTTAACATCTTTTATAAATGTTTTACTTATTTTTGTGCTTCGAACGTTGATTTTGTCTCCAATCTTTAAGATAGCAGATGGAATATTTAACTTTTTACCATTCACTTCTAAAAGGCTGTGTGAAACTAATTGTCTTGCTTGTGCTCGACTTTGGGCAATCCCAAGTCTATAAATAATATTGTCTAACCGAGACTCCAAGATTAACATTAAATTATCCCCAAGCACTCCATCTTTCTTTTTGGCAATACTCAAATGTCGCCTTAATTGTTTTTCTGAAATACCATAAATTCTTTTTAATTTCTGCTTTTCTTTCAATTGCTTGCCATATTCAGAAAGACCTCGTCTCATTCCACCGCCAACGGCATTACCATGAACTCCTGGAATATACGCCTTTTTTACTAAAGCACACTTTGGACTGGAGCAACGATCTCCCTTTAGAAAAAGTTTTTCCCCTGCCCTTCTGCAGAGTTTACATTTTGATGTTGTTATCTTTGCCATATTATCTTATCTTTATACTAATTTGTTTATACTCTTCTTGGTTTTTTCGGTCGACAACCATTGTGAGGTACCGGAGTTTTATCTTTTATACTTACTAAATTATATCCCTTCTGAGCTAAAGTTCTTAAGGCAGCGTCTCGACCACTACCTACACCTTTTACGAAAACCTCAATATCTTTTAGTCCATATTTTTGAACTTTCTCATGGGCATCCACAGTCACCTGATTAGCAGCATATGTTGTGGCTTTTTTTGCTCCCTTGAATCCTAATAGCCCTGCCGATGACCAAGCTAGCGAATTTCCATGCATATCGGTAAACATAACTAGGGTGTTATTATAAGAAGATTTAATATAAGCACGACCTTTTCTTACTTGCCTTCTAATTTTCTTTCCCTTTTTCTTACCTGTTACCGAAGCATTTTTTTTAGCAATATCACTCTCTTTTGCTAATTCCTTCATTGCTGATTTTAATTCAGTTTTTTCTTGTGATTTTTTATCTAGAGATAAATCACCCTTAGCAACTGCTTCTTTTTTTACATTATCTTCTTTCATAAACATAATAAACTAATAAAATTATTTTTTCTCAACAGATCTTCTTCCACTTCCCATAGTAACACGCTTGTTACCTCGGACAGTTCTGGTGTTTGTTTTAGTTCTTTGTCCCCTAACCGGCAAACCACGACTATGTCGTAAACCTCGGTAGGAACCAATTTCCTTTAATCTCTTGATATTCATCATTACCTGCCGTCTTAGTTCGCCCTCTAGGATATAATTATTTTCGATTTCGTTACGCAATTTTATAATATCCTCTGCAGGAATCTTGTTAATTTTAAGATTTTTATCTATCCCTACTTTTTCTAAAATTTGACCAGCCCTACTTTTTCCTATTCCATAAATATAAGTAAGGGCAATTTCTGCTCTTTTTTCTTCTGGTATATTAACTCCTGAAATTCTAACTGCCATCTGTTTAACTCTTAAATTTTAAAATTTTCTAATTCTATTTATCCTTGTCGTTGTTTGTGCCGTGGATTAAAACAAATAACACGCACAACACCCTTGCGTTTAACTATTTTACATTTTGGGCATCTTTTTTTAACTGAAGCTTGAACTTTCATATAATTGGTTATCGGTTGTTAGAAATACTTTTCCATCACCTAAATAATTAAAATATTCTATAATTACCATTGTTGTAAGTATTGTAAGTTGATGACTGAATTACTATAAATATTATATCTACAGCCTACGCGTGATTCTCCCCTTAGTTAAATCATAGGGACTCATTTCTACTTCAACTTTATCCCCTGGCATTAATTTTATAAAATGAATTCTCATTTTCCCAGAAATATGTGCTAAAATTTCATGGTCGTTTTCTAATTTGACTTTAAACATCGTGCTTGGCAATAGTTCAACTATTTCTCCTTCCAATTGTACAATTTCTTTAGCGTACATATTTATTCTTCTAATAAATTATTCTCGCAAGCAAAAAAGCGAAGGTGCGAACTAGCAATCGGTCCTAGGTCTTGAAATATGCCTAAGTGCCTACCTTCTTTTTTACTTTTTAATACACCTTTCAGATGTATATTTTTCTGAACTCTTTTTATAATAACAGGTTTTAAAATATTGTCAAGCCTTTTTATGCAATTCTTTGCCTCTTTAAATATAGTAAGTATTTTTCTTAATAAATATTTAATAATGTTTGATAGTTCCCTCTCTTTGTTTAATTTAAAATTTAAAATTTAAATTTAATTTAAAATAGTTAAATGACTTAATGTTTAATTTTACAAATTTAAGGATTTAGGAATATAGGAATTTAAACATTCAATCATTTAAAATTGTGTCATTCATTTCAAATTTTAATTACCACCTGAAGATTGACCAGGGTATTATTAAATTTATTAATAATTTTAAATAAAACCGGCCTATCTAATCATTGGGATTGGTTGGCCTGTGGTTGGAAAATTATTTAAATGTGCGAAGAGCTATTTTTTTACAGTAGTTACTCATTATTATTGCAACACCCCAGGGTAAAAAGTCCCGGGGAGCAATCAATATATATTTAAGCTAAATTTTATTTGCTTAAAATATATTTTCCTCTTTTGCTTTTTTGTTTACTTCTTTTAATATTTTATTAGCTATTTTTTTATTATCTCGAAGAAATTTTTTGGCAGCCTCGCGTCCTTGTCCTAACTTTTCACCGTCATACTGAAACCAAGCTCCGGCTTTTTTAACAACTTCAAATCTCACACCAAGATCAACTAAATCGCCCTCATAAGATATTCCTTGGTTATACATAATATCGAATTCAGTATTTTGAAACGGTGGAGCAACTTTGTTTTTTACTACTTTAACTTTTACTCTGTTGCCAATAACTTGGTCACCCTTTTTAATTTGAGCAGCTCGGCGAACTTCAATCCTCACAGAAGAGTAGAATTTTAAAGCATTCCCCCCTGTTGTTGTTTCTGGATTACCAAACATTACTCCAATTTTCATTCTAATTTGATTAATGAAAATAACTGTAGCATTACTCTTGGCAATAGCGCTGGTGAGTTTACGCAAAGCCTGTGACATTAACCTTGCCTGT
Organism: uncultured Bdellovibrionales bacterium; assembly: GCA_964599525.1. GTDB lineage: Bacteria > Patescibacteriota > Minisyncoccia > Moranbacterales > DUUL01 > S145-42. The sequence goes on along the minus strand of CAZRER010000009.1, from coordinate 8,318 downwards.
AGCCCCATATGACTTTGCCCCATCTCTCCCTCAATTTCTGCTTGAGGAGTTAGAGCGGCCACAGAATCAACCACAATAATATCAACAGCATTAGACCTTACTAATGTTTCTACAATTTCCAAAGCCTGTTCCCCAGCATCTGGCTGTGAAATAAGTAAATCATCAACATTTACGCCCAATCTTTTAGCATAGACAGGATCCATGGCATGCTCTGCATCAACAAAAGCTGCTACGCCACCAGCCTTCTGTGCATTAGCAACTATGTGCAAAGATAAGGTGGTTTTACCAGAAGATTCTGGCCCATAAATTTCTATAATTCTCCCTCGAGGAATTCCACCAATCCCTAAAGCTAAATCTAAAGAAGCTGAGCCCGTTGGGATAGCTGCTACGTCTACTTTTTTAGCATCTCCCAATTTCATAATTGAGCCCTCTCCAAATTTTCCTTGGATTTCACCTAAAACCTCTTTTACTTTTTTTTGATTTTCGATCTTTGGTTTTTTTACAGATTTTTTCTTTGGTGCTTTTTTTATTTTTACCCCCCCATTATTCTTTACTTCCTTGGATTTTTTTGACATATTTTTTTATATAATATCAACTACCAAATAATAAATACCCCCTCATTAACTTATCATTTATCATTTTTATCTGTCATTTGACATTAAATTAATTTGTTTACTTTGTTTACTTAATTGTGTCTATTTTTATTATACACTACTTTTAAAATTATGCAAGGAATGACTCAATCCTTTATAGTGATTGCCTTTAATCAGATTATTTTTTGTTAATAGTAGCCTTATTCTTCTCTTGTAATTTATTCTTCTCTTGTAATTTATTTTGCCTTTGAAAAACAACATTCCTAATAATACCCTTTGTTTCAGCTAATTTGTTATATTCATCTTTTTGTTTAGTTTTAACTAAAGTTTTGTTTGCCATTCCAGAAGTAATAATAATTTCATTTTTACCTTCGAATACTTGTTCTGTCCCTTCTAACATTGTCCCTTTATAACTACTGCCACCATCAACCAAAACAGATAGCCACACCGGGGAATCAACTATTTTTACATATAATGTTACTCCATTTTTGTTAATGTTAGCGTCTTCCTTATTATTTTTCTGGTCATCTTTATTTTTAATAAATGCATCTTTTTTATATTGGGCAGACAAATTAAGGGTTTTCTCTATTTCCTTATTAAATTTATTTACAGACCTGATTGTTAATTTATTTATACCCTCCTTTAGGCTAATTTTTTCTCTGAATTCTCCTTTTTCATTAACAAAAATTGCTTGTCCATTGATTGTAATTTTATTACCCACATCGGTAATTCCAGCGACCTCTATGGAATCTCCTGTAACAACAATATTATTTGCAGGACTAGACAATAATAACCTGGGTGTTTCTGAAAACTTACCGACTTCAATATAAAAATACCAAGCTATACCTAAAAAGAAAATCCCTATCAATATCCCAGCTATTGTTTTAAATGGTAGTATAACCATAGGCATTTTAAATTGTTTTTTTTGAGGATGTTTTATTTTGGGTTTTTTAATATTTGTTTGTATGCCTCTCTCTTTTTTATAGATTCGCAAAACATCTTTTGACTCAATGCCTAAAAAATTTGAATAGCTCCGCAAGAAACCTTTCACATAAACATCTGAGGGTAAAGACTCATAATTATCTTCTTCAATATATTCTAAATATTTTTTATTAACTTTAGTGACTTTAGATATTTCTTCAATGGAGACTCCGGCCTTTTCACGAATTTCTCTTAATCTTTCTCCTAGCGTTTTTATATCTATGTTTTTTTTACTAAAATCAATCACTTTTATATAATTAATATTTTATAATCTGCTCATTCTACTATATCTAACTATGCCCTTTTGCCAATTACCAAAAAATTAACCAAAAAAATCTACACACCCCCCTTAGCCGTTTATTGATATAAAAAATGGAAAGTTATTCTATAACTGCCCCACTTTTTAATCCTTTGACAATCCCGGATTTAACAACATTGGACATATATTCAATATTATTACCCGTAAAAATATCTAGACCATCCACGTGAATATCCTTTATTAAATCAATATCATGTCCAACTTGATTAGTGGATGGAGTAACCCCTATCAAAAATTCAGCTTTTTCTGCTGGAATTGCAAAACCAGTATCGGCCTTCACAACTCCCATTTTCCATTTAATTTTGTTCGATTGACTATTAAACTTTAAATTATCCCCCGTTGGATAAATTTGTTTTTCCCATGATACTCCCGCAGGCAGATATGCTGATAATTCAACATTTTTTAAATTATTAGTCGTATTTTTCAACTCTAAACTAACTCTTAAAAATATTTTCTTATCAACTTGTAAAGATCCTTCTTCTGCCTCGTTATTATTATCTTCAGGAAGATATTTAATGGAGCCAGCAAGCTGTAATTTCGAATTTATTAATGTTTTTATTTTTTGCGAAACAACTCTTTTATTTTCAAATATTGGAGAGTCTAATTCTAAACTTTCTATTTCTGAATATATTCTAATGTATGGATTATTATTTTCGCCATTGTTTGGTAAGATTTTTTTTTGAATTTGCACAGAAAAATTAACCTCCCCTTCTTCTCCCTGTTTTAATTCTTGAAGACTCTTAAGCTCAGAAGCTTTCCAAGTAATTGTATTTTCTCTGTCATTATAATACCCATCAGATGTTTTTAAATTTTCTTTTTCTATGAATTTTCCCGGGAGATGCGTTTTCAAAATTAAATTATGCAATGAGGTCGTTGAATTATTTTTAAAGAAAATTGTATAAGTAACAAAATCACCTGGAGATACATCTTTCTTATCACTAGTTTGTCTGAGAATAACTTTACTAGGAATAATTTTAACAACATTCTCGCCTTCGGACAAAATATTAGTTTTATTTTCAAGGATACTAACTTTAAATTTTTTAACCTCGTTTACTCGTCCAATTATTCTTCCAAAAATTTTTAACTCCCTTTTTTCTTTCGGGGCCAGCTGATTAATAGTCCACATTTTATGATTTTCATCTTTACTATCCAAAGTACTACTTTCAAAAGTAAAACCTTTTGGATACTCAACTTCTAAACTTAGGTTATTCCTTGGTTTATCGCCCTTGTTTTGAACTACAATTATTAACTCCATTAGCTCCCCGGCACTTACTTCATTAGTCGAAATAATTGATGCTCTAATATCTGATTCAATTAAATGAATATTTTTACTAGTTAATGTTTGGAAAAAACTACTTGTATTATTCGGTTTATATTTCATAGCTGCTTTTAATAAGAGACTAGTATCCCTTGAATAATTTACTAAAGCTTCTAATTTGTATATTTTTTTACTCTTGCCTTTTAATTCTCCTACTTGAATTCTGGATCCCGACAAATTCTTGTCCACAATAAAATTATTTTCTTGTATCTCAAAATTACTTGGTATATCAAGACTTATACTTACATCATTTAATTTTATCCTGTTTTTATTTTCAACAGTTATTTTATATTCAACTTTTTCTCCAATTGATACCACTTCTGGACCATCAACTGAAATACTTACTGTATTTTCTTTGAAAGCACTAGCAGAAATTCTCATATAGATAACTCCACCCAACGCAATAATTGCTAGGACTGCAACACTGACCGCTCCAATAATAATAAATCTTGATTTTTGTGCCAATTTTTCTGTTAAAGTCATTTCATTAGTTCCTTGCTCCGCTACAATGTTTTCGCTGACTTTTTTAAATCGGCTATCATCTTCTACATGATGTTCAGTGGGTTTGTAAATATCTTCAGCCGGCTTTTCATTTTGATGAATTAGCTCATCAGATTTTCTTTTTCTAAAAATTTTATTTAATACATCTCCTAATCTCATTTTTTTATTTTTATTCCTTAATATATTTATTTAAATTTTGGTATTTACCATTTTACTGATAAACATTAGGTAATAATTTTCCCAAGCTATTCCACTCTTACAATAATTATTACTTTTGCCTATAGTATATCACAATCAATAATTATTTCCAATTAAACTTATCGTAACCCCTCACACTATTAAACGACAGTGAGCATCTTCGATAAATATTTAATGATATTTTACAGTTCCCTCTCCTACAAATCTACCCTCCCAAGGCGGATCCGCCTAGGGCGGACAAATCAGCTACAAATCTACAAATATTAATCTACTTTTGTAAATTCAAGATTGAGAGTTGTTATCTGTCGATATTACCTTGAATATTTAATAATTTAAAATTTTATTATTCATTTCAAATTTAAAATTAAAAATTATTTAGATGTGTGAGGAATTACAACCTATCATTTGTTATTTGTCATTTATTATTTGTTATTTATTATTAAACTTGTCATTTGTCATTTATTATTTGTCATTTATTTGTAACTTGTATCTTGTAACTTGTATCTTTAATTCTATATGTCCACTCTTCTCTCTATTATCTGTTCTAAAATTAATTTAGTAAATTGTTTTAAACTTTGAAAATCCCCATTGTTTATTTTAAGCTTTTCAATGTCGCTCATTTTTTGAGACACTAAAAAGGTAATCAATTTTATAGTATTTTTGCTCAAATTAATTTTTAAATTTTTGTTAAAATTGTCGTAGTTACTGTAATTATTCTGGCAACCACAATTAATTCCCTGCGACAAAATAAACTCATAACTATTTTTTTCTTCGACTTTTTTATTGCAATAGGTACAATGTTTAAATCGAGGGAAATAACCACTCCAATAAATTATTTTCCAAAAAAGTGCCAGCTGCAAAACTTGAGTAATAGGTATATTTTTAGAAATTACTCTCCCTCCTAATCGTTGTTGACACTTTTCAATTAAAATGTGCGCTCCAGAAAGTCTATCCACTATTTTAAAATAGTCCTTTATGGCCACAAAAATTTCTTCATTGGGCTCATTGTCTCCTAATAATTTTTCTAAAATATTTACTGTCTTTTTGCTTTCAATAAGATTATCTAAATGTTTTTTCAAATCAATATATTGTCGTAAAACTATAGTACCTTTCACTCGGTCTAGAGCTCGACACTTCACCAAAAAAATATCTGATCTAGTCAAGGGTTCCAATCCGGAAGCTAGTTTAGCTTTTGGTCTACGAGTGCCAATTCCCACTACTCTCATTTTCCCATGCTCCCGCGAAAAAACAGAGTATATTCGGTCATACTCTTTACTCTTCCAAGATCTTAGGATTATTACTTCAGTTTTATACTCCATAAGGAAAATATTTATTATTCACCTTTCTCCTTTAGCCTTAATTAAAAAAATAAAAAACTATCACGGTTCACACATTTCTTAATTTTCAATTTTCAATTTAAAATTTTTAATCAATGTCAAAATTTTTAATGATCTAATTAGATTGTACGCGAAACCATTAACTTCGAGCTACACCCTTTTGTATTTTATAAAGAAGTACGGCAATACACAGATTCTATAGATTAATAGTTTTATATATAATCCAGTTAATATTTCAATTAAATTAAATTAAATTAAATTATTTTGAAAATTGAAACATTACATTATTGAAAATTATTTGAAAATTGAAATATTAAATTATTGAAAATTATTTGAAAATTGAAAATTGAAAATTTTTTTGACTATCTCCCCAATACCTCTTATACTATAAATATAAAAAATATTATCAATAATCACCTAACCTATAAAATTCTATGTCAAAACAAACTTTTTTCTCCGGCGTTCAACCATCGGGTAATTTACACATTGGAAATTATTTCGGAGCTATTAAAAACTGGGTAGATATTCAAGAAGACTATAACGCTATCTGTTGCGTGGTTAATCTTCATGCTATTACTGTACCACAAAATCCAGAAGAATTAAACCAAAAAACCATTGAAGTGGCTAAGTTGTACATCGCCGCTGGGTTAGACCCAGCCAAAGTAACTATCTTTAGGCAATCCGATATTCCGCAACATACAGAGTTAATGTGGCTCTTAAATACTATCACCAAAACTGGCGAGCTTTTCAAAATGACACAATTTAAAGATAAATCTGGTATTCAAAATGCAAAAGACAATACTAAAATTAGCGTTGGGGCTGGTTTACTAAACTATCCAGTTTTAATGGCCGCCGATATCCTTCTTTATGATACAAATTTAGTACCCGTTGGTGAAGATCAAACTCAACATATTGAAATTACCAGAACTTTAGCTCGTCGTTTCAATAAAAAATTCTCCAAAGAAGAAGATGTTTTTACTATACCAAATATCTACATTTCCCCCGCTGGAAAAAAAATAATGGCTTTAGATAACCCTCTGAAAAAAATGTCTAAATCAGCTGAAGCTGTAAATAGTAGGATTGAAATTTTAGATGAGCCAGAAGTAATTAAGAAAAAAATAATGAAAGCGACGACCGATAGTGAAAATAAAATTTACTATAGCGACAAGCCAGAAAAAGCGGGTCTAAGAAATTTATTAAATATTTTTTCAATAATCACCGATGCCACTCCAGAACAAATTGCCGAGAATTACCAAGACAAAGGTTACGGTGATTTAAAAAAAGATTTAGCTGAAGCGATGGTAAGCTATCTACAACCAATCCAAGATAAATTCAATTCCATCTCCGATGAGGAAATTCTAAACATCTTCATCCAAAGTAAATCCACCCTTCTCCCCCAAACCCAAGCCAAAATTACCCAAGTTAAGAAAGTCATGGGGTTGGAATAATAATAAAATTAACTGTACAGACAGCGTATTTTTTGGTATAATATTAGTATGAATGAGATTAAAAAACTACACAATTTTATCAAAGAAAAGCCCTACTTAGTTTGGTATGTAAAGGCCTTAGATAACCTTTCGGAAGAATCAATTGTAGAGGCTGTTTTGAATTACGGTGATTGGGAGGATGTCCAAGAAGTGATTAATATTTTAGGAATGAAGCGAACAGCAGAAATTTTTGTGAAAACCAGTACTCCTGATAAATTTGGACGAACAAATTATCACCGTAAAACTAAACATTATTTTAATTTATATTTTAATAAATATGCATAAAGAAATATTAACAAAGAACCAACTAGAACTCTTACCCCTTGTAAAACAATTCTCCGATGATTTCGTCTTAGTTGGTGGAACAGCGATTGCCTTGCAAATTGGACATAGAGAATCAATAGATTTTGACTTATTTTCTAACACCGAATTTGACAATGCTAAAATTAGAAAATTAATTACCCAGGACTATGCAATAGACAGGGTTATTTTGGATGAAAAAGATCAATATACAGCTATAATTAATGGTGTGCAATTAACTTTTTTTCTGTACCCTTTTAAATTAAATACTTCTAAAAGTTTTCAAGACTCAATTAAAATACCAAACTTATTAACATTGGCTGCAATGAAGAGCTATGCTCTAGGTAGAAGAGCTAAATGGAAAGATTATGTTGATTTGTATTTTATACTAGAAAAATTTCACACCATTGAAGAAATAATAAGGGAAACAAAAAAAATATTTCATAATGAATTTAATGAAAAAACTTTTAGAGAACAACTAGCTTATTTTGATGACATTGATTATTCAGAAGAAATAAACTATAAAGAAAATTTTTCTGTACCAGATGATATTATAAAGAAAAAACTAACTGAGTGGAGTTTACAAACAACATAACTATTCTTTTAATTAATGAATTCTAAACATCTTCACCCAAAGTAAATCCACCCTTCTCCCTCAAACCCAAGTCAAAATTACCCAAATTAAGCGAGCCATGGGGTTGGAATAATAATAGTTTCGCTTGTTGTATCGGCTGTGCCTCGTTCTACCGCTTTACTCGTTATAAATGTTCTATCGTTTAAATTACAACAGAAAAGCAAAAGTGAACAAGTTCTGAGCAAGTAAGGTCTGGCCTTGTCCAAAGCCGCTACGGCGAAGTCGTGGCTTGTAGGCGTTAAGGCCGAACCTTTAGCGAGCGGATAGAAATTTAGAAATTTACGATTTTAGGAAGTTAGAAATTTAGGGATTAGAGTGAGCGAATATATTTTTAAATTAAATCACTTTAAATTGAATTTAAATTTTCAGCCTAAGACTGATCCGCCTGGGGTGGATAAATTTTAAATTATTTAGAGATATGAAGGATTACAAAATCTCATTTGCTTTTTTTAAAAAACATCTGCTATGCTCAAATTAATACAAGATATATTTTCATTGAGAAAAAAATACACTCTCAGATTTGTATAACATACAAACTTACGCTATTAAAAAATAAAAAGTTTGTATAAAAACCAGTTATTCGGGAATTCCGCTCCGCTACATTCTCTCTGTTTGCTAAGATTTTGTACAACGCGCGTGCTTACCAGCCT
>CAZRER010000008.1:0-17485 GCA_964599525.1 uncultured Bdellovibrionales bacterium | reverse complement strand
CGTAAACAGATCGGAATCATCAGTACGAGTACACACTCGTAAACAGATTACCTCCCGACAAATTGCATAAACCACACACAATTTGCCAGGAGGATTTTTTATTCTTGGAAGAATTTTTTTCTTTTGTCGGGAAATTCTTCCATAACTTCCCAACGAAGTTTTCTTTGCCACTTTCTGGTTCTAGTGGCTTTTGTCACCCGGCCATTTTTTTTAGCTGTTACCTCAGCCTTTTTTAGACTGAGATAATGTTTCTTCTTTTTTGCGCTCATATAAGGGAGAAAAAACTCTTCCCACCTCTCTATATTTGCACACAAAAACTCCTTTTCTCTTGCGTGCTCTTCTTTATTTTTTTCTTCCTCTTTTCTTTTCTTTTTTTGATATCTTTCATCCAGGTAAGGAGAAAGGTAATAAAGAGGTGTTATAATAAAGGTAACACCTATAGCCTGGATAATCCCAGACAAAAAAAGCACAACTGGATTTTTTGTCATTTTTTTCATAATTTCCTCCCAGAAATTTTACCCGATCTCTCAACCAGGAATTATTATTTTGAGAACTACGACAATCGCAACCTCATATAAAAAAACAAAAATTATTTGTTTATATAAGGCCACGACATTTTAAATTTCAAAGAACAATTACCCAGTCGAATGGCCGGAATCTGTTTCATCCTTTCGGAATCATCAGTACGAGTACACACTCGTAAACAGATTACCTCCTGACAAATTGCATAAACCACATACAATTGCCAGGAGGATTTTTTAACCATTTAAACATCTTTTCAGATACTTTGGAGATAATGTTATATCCCCAGAGAATAATTTTATTTCAAGAACGCGTCTCACCGTCGCTCTAAAGTTTATTTAATGTCGTCTGCACGACTATTGTCAATTTATTGGCAATATTTTTTAGAAGATTCTCGGTATTTTTTACACGACTTTCGTTGTGATGGCTAACCTAGATAGCCTTTTTAGTCAGACTCTTCACTTCTGACTTTTGTAGCAGGTAAGTTTTATCTTTTCAGTCCTGCCAAGGCGGCGGCAAAAGGATTATCGGATAATCCTTTGCCCGCATCCTCCTTTAGGGAGGGCTCGGAGGCATCTCCCTCAAATTCCCCATGAACCTCCTTAATATATCCGCAAACTTCCAGCGGATCGGCACCAAGGAAAAACTTCTCATCGCCAGAGACACGAATGACCTCCGCCGACTTGCGAGCCCGCCCGCATGACATCTCGTGGGCGTCGAGTTTTTTGGCGTCCAATTTTTCAACCTTAGCCATAAACTCGCGAACCCGCTCCTCATCGCCGTTAAAGGCATGATAGAGGTCCTCGGGGAGTCCGCTCTTTTTAGCCGCCTTTTCACGGGCGGTTTCGAAGGGCGGAATTTCGGTTTCTGTTCCCGGAATTACAGCCACGGACACGGCATAATACCCGCCGTGCATGCCGGAGCTGTGCTCTACCGAGAGGACGGTGCCGGAGATTCCGACGACCTCGATGTTCCCTTCGGTCCAGCCGCCACTTGGGTCGGCGAGGCGAATCTCTGCCTCATATTCCGGAATGGCTTTGGGAGATTCCCAATATCCGTCCCGAATGGCGCGGTTGGTCGGCGAGCCAAAGCTCACCGTAACGATTTCGGAGTCGGTTCCCTGTTCAGCAACCTCCTCCAACTCAATCAGAGATTGTTCGACTTCGTCCAGTTCCTCAGCGGCTTTCGGCCGCCAAGAACGCAGGAACTTCATCGCACTCGGTACTGAAACGCCGAGAGCATTGGCTGTCTCCGCCCACGTATCGGGCGTAGAACAGCCAACAGCTGAACCCAATCCCTCAACGAAACGGGCGGTCTCCCACCCATCGAATCCAGCAATGTGCCGGATGCCGTCCGCTAACCGCAGGCGGAAAATGGTTCTAGACCATTTTCCAGCCTTTTTGGCATCGGTGCCGCGGACAACGACGACACCGGGGATTGTTTTTTTGTTGAAGGGGATAATTTCATCCCCTCGGATAAGCAATAAGAAAGGCCTTCTCATTCTGTTTCCTAATCCATCATTCCATTTCAAATTTTCCATTTTTTTCTCCTTTTCCCGTTTCCGTTCAGAATAGCCAAAATGGCCTTCACTCTACTCTTCCACCATGGAAGGTCGAGTTATCTGTTTTAGATGTTGGGAGTTTGGTTTGCTGTAAACAGCATTGAAAATACCTTTTGTAAAATATCCTCAATGCTGCCTACAACACTTATAATCTTTTCGTTTTCAAAGAACTGTTATCTCTTTTATAAAATTATTAACAGAAGTCTTGTTTTATTCACTCGCTATTTGCTCGGATTGGAAGCAATACTTCGTCATAATTTTTAACAAAGAGATTTCCAGGTACAAGAGTGGTTAATCCTTGTATCCCGGCCGATCTCTTTACTATGGAAATAAGTTGAAACTATTTTTAGTAAATATAGATTCAATTCCAATAAACTTGTCCCTAAATAAGATTTTAAAGGAAATTTGATGAATTTTTGCTACAGCGACATTAAAATTTTTTTAGAAATGCCTTAGTATTGGTAAAAAAATTTTAACAAGCTGTAGTAAAAATTGGCAAATTTAACTGAAAGCTTATTTAGGGGCAAGTTTAATAAAAGACGGTTGATTAAATGCTTTTTGGCGGAGCGTTTTGTAGAGTTGATAAAGTTAATAAAATAACCACCCAACTCTCCAGTTTTTAAAATTTCCTCTCTTTGCTATTTGCTTAGAATAGGAACTGCTGGAAGTATGCTGATAGCCGGTAAGCTATCTCGTAAGGAAGTCTGCGTTGAGACTATTCTGAGGACTGCTTCCAAATACCGATTTTTGCCAAAATTTTTCTTTTTTGCCCACAATTTGTTAAAAAAAGTTTACGAATAATACCATATTTATTCACTTTTTTTAACGGTGTTGTGAACAAAAAACTTTAAATTTTCATCAAAAACGGTACTTGGAAGCAGTCCCTTACTTGACACTGGACCAAAATTTAAGATAAACCCAAATTTTAACCACTATACCCACGAAACAACTCGATCTACCGCGGAAGTTTATAAAACTTCCATCCAAGACGAAATCTATTTATTTATTCCTATTTACAAAAATAAATAAATAATTTCTCATTTAATCTTTAAACTAGCGTTGTAGTTTAAATTTATGTAAATATTTTATGTTTTACAAACAGCCATTCTCTAGTCTTACTCTCTCTCCTAACTTCGCCCGAAGTAAATTTAATTACCCCAGTACTTTCCGCATCTTCTGCGTCAAGACCGCATCATTCTGCGATTGCGAAGTAGCAGAATAAAACTCGGATGTTTATAAATCAATGTAAATGTACGATTCTTCAAAAACGTTGTTTTGAAGAAAATAGTGGGGATAATTGTGCTACTAGGTCAATATTTATTACCTGTGCATCTAATTATCCACTCCTATCTAGTGAAAACTAGTAAAGAAGCTCTCTCCCACAATTTTCATCAAAAAAAGCGTAAATCAGGGTTAATTTTCAAGGAAAATGGCTAATCTACGCTATGTTTAAAAATAAATAATTATTCATTATTAATTATTCATTTTTAATTAAACGAGCCTCTCTCCTTGCATCGTCAATATTTAGTTTTAAAGGATACTTCTTAAATCACTCAAACCAACCTCTTTTCACTTCTTGATCTTAACAGCCTAGTATAGCATAATATTACATATATGTCAATCTTAAATGACTACTTTTAGTCATTTTTGCGTATTTTATTATAAACAAGGTATATTTTTACCTATTTTAAGCTTATTTTTTGTCAAAAAAATTTGACAATATTTCAAAAAGTGGTATAATTAAAACATAATAAATATTATAAATATAATAATATATGGAAAAAACAATTTTAGAAAAGTTAGGGCTCACGATAAACCAAGTTATAGTTTATGAAGAATTGTTAAAAGATGGTCCACAAAAAGCCAGTATTATATCAAAAAAAACCCCTTTAAAAAGAGGTTTAGTTTATAAAACACTGGAAGAATTAGAACAAAAAGGCCTAATTATACGAGAGGACGACAAAGATGCCGTTTCTATTTTTTTACCAATTCATCCTAATGTTTTAAAAGGGCTAGCAGAAAATCAATTAAAACAAGCTAAAGAAGCGCAAGAATCACTCCAAAAAGAACTGGGATCACTAGTTTCCATGTATAATATTGCCAACAACAAGCCTGGCGTAGAATTTTATGAAGGGATAGAAGGAGTACAAAAGGTATTAAACGATACCTTAAAAAGTAAAACCACCATATACACAATTATAGACACAGAAACTTCTGATAAAATGGCTGGAAAAATTAATACTAACTATGTTAGAAAAAGGCTTTTGAAAGGTATGTCCAAAAAAATATTGGCTCCTGACACGTTAATTTCACGGAAAATAGCCAAAAAAGAGACAAATGATTTAACAACTTATAAATTTTTACCCGGACAAGAAGGTAGGCACCTCTATTCAACCATACAAATATATAACAAAAAAGTAGCCTACATCACCTATAAAAATGGAGCATTCGCCAGCACAGTTATTAGTGATAGTAGTATATATAATTTCCAGCAATATATTTTTGAAACACTTTGGCAAAAAGCCAAAATATAAAAGTTATCCCTTTGAGGCTAATTACAAGCAACATCTCCTTATTCATACACAACATTAAAGTTTTTATATGGACCAGCTTTTAAATATTAGATACTCAAATAACTAAATGGGAGTTACTTTTTCCTCTTCTAAGATATAGTGTACCATATTTTTCTTTTGATCTAGCAATATCTTAGTGATCACCCATCCCGCATTTAATTGTGGCGGGAAGTCATCTTGTTTATCAGTAGTAAATATTTTCCAGTTAGCCCCACTCTTTCCCTGTGGCAATGCTTCGCGAATTTCTTTTCTATTTATCAATTTACTAGAATATTGAATTTTATCGTTTCTTTCCAATAATAAATATTTTTTTCCGGCAAATTCTTCCCAACCAGTAGCTACAAAATTTCTTTTATTGATATAAACATTTGATTTGGATAAATCAGCTTCGGCTTTTAATGTATAACCCCTCCTGGCATATTCTTCAATGATATTATTAAGCATAAAACTACCGGGCGCAATTTCTTGAAATTGAGGATCAGCATTAAAACCACTAACATGCATTGACAAACCATTTGTCTGCACAATTAAAAAAGATATAACCTGTTCTTTATATGTAATTAAATGTACTTTACTATTTTGTTGCTTTAGATGCTCGGTAAATTCTTGCCATAAAGCATTCTTAAATTCAATAGTTTTATTGCTATTGTTTTCTTCTATAATTTTTTGCAATTGTAATAATATTTGTTTATCATAAAGGATTTCATTACCAGTTAGGGTTATAATTTTAGCGTCCTTCATTTTCTCTAAAATATTCCGGTCATTTTTTTTAGTATTTTGGACTGTAATTTTAAATAATTCAACATCACTAGAGACAGTACTTATTTTTTGGAAAATTTTTGAAATAATTTTTTTATCGTGGCCATCCGGATTATCTTTAGCACTGGTTATTTCATAAATTATATCAAGCAATTTTTTTCCTCTTATTAATAATTGTTCTGTAATAGCCAATTCTTCCGCATCAGAATGTTTCCCAAGCTGTTCTATTATATAAACATTAACCTCTCTGACCTTATCAACCATTTCGGCATATTTTATAAAAAGTAAGTTTGCTTTTTGTTCGTCTAAATTCTCTCCGATTTTAAGTATTTTTTCTCCCATTTCTTTTCCGCCTTGCTCTAGAGATAAAAATGTTTTCAGACCATTTTCTCCATATTTTTTTACAAACTCAAATAATTTTTCTTGAGTAATAAAATCCGTCCTTTTGTAATAGATTAAAAATTGCCCCTGTTCTTTTAAATCCAAATTGTTAAATCTTACACCAGTCTTGTTAAAAAATTCTTCATCATAAAAACCAAAATAATTTTCTTTAAATTCTTTTAAATATCTTTCTCTCTCTACCCGCTCCTCCTCAGTTTCACCCTCTTTTGAATAAAACAGTGTTTCATAGGTGAATTCTAATACTTTAGGGTGTATTATTGTAGCTTTAGAAACCAAATCTTCAGTTCTTATAACAAAACGCTTTTGTAGGGTTTTATTTTTGTCAAAAATTCCAATATCACCATTAGCCGAAAGGCGTTTTACAAAAAATTCAGGATCATTTAAAGCGCCCAAGTCAAATACTTTTTCTAAGTAGTGAACCCCATCAGTAGAAATTCCAATTTGTCCAATCTCCAAACTAAACAAGAATTTTCCAGCCCGGCTCCTAATATCTTTATTATTATTTTTTAGTAAATCAAGAAGCCCTCCAGCGGAATAGGTTGCATTTATTTTATTGAATATCTCCATGAGGTCTTTTTTGTAAATATAAGAACTATCTCCGCTAGTTTTAACAAAACTAATAAAATAGTCAATACTTTTTGTGCCTCCAACCTCACTTAGTGCCTCCAGTAACGCTACATTATAGGCATATGACTCAGAAAAAAGACTTTTTAGTTCATTATCTAATAAATCACCATCACCATCTATGTCTGCCCCATCTATTAAATTTTCATACCAACCTTCATTTAAACTATTTTCCTCATCAATGTGTTTTAGTGGTATACCATTATTATCTATATTATTGTTACTTTCTTTTTCATTTTCATTTTCATTTTCCTCATCAAATAATATTTGTTGTTCAAATATTTCTAATAAATTATCTTCAGCTGCATGGCCAAATTTTGCTAGATTAAAGATTGTTGCTGTCATAAAAGAATCAAATTGCTCACTGTCTTCATCATATACAAGTCTATATTTACCAATATATAATTCATCAAAATTTTTTGGCCAGCCAACCATATCATCATCTCTTATTGTTGAAAAATCAAAAGCGATATTAGTTAATAGTTTTCGAGCATCTTCATCACTATTAGTATCTTTAAAAAAGACGGGCAAGGATTCCATAATAGCCAATTGTAATCTACTATCATTAGCCAATAAAAATAAATCCTTTATTTTATTAAAATCGTAATTCCATTCTAGAATAGCCCTCTCCACAACTGCAACTAACTCAATGTATTTAACATTAGATGAGTCAATATTATTAATTAAATTAGGCACAGAAGAAAAATCAAATTGACTCAACTCATTTTTACAAAATTTGCCTAGAGTAATCGTATCTGCATTAAGCATATTAATCCACTGATTATAAATCTCAATATTTTTTCTAGATTTTTCTAGATTAGAAATAAATGGAGCAAATACATAAGAAAGGTCTGGTGTATCAGAGGTTGTAATTTGTAAATCGGATAATTTTCTATGGAGAGCATTTTCATCAAAAAGTATTTCTTTCTGGTTTGTTATAGGATTAAATATTATATAGGAATTATTTACGATTTTTCCATTTTGACATGCCTCAATATAAGCAGACATTTCAGAAAATTTTTTAAGAGCTTCTTCTTTTTTTGCTAAAATATTCTCTCTAACAGTCGTTAAATAATTGCCACCAAATTCAGGTTTTATTATTTCATCTTCTTTTCCTTTTTTTAAATCTTCAACAAACGGAGGTTGGTTATTATTCTCATTGTCAATTTTATCGCTGATAGAATTATTTTTAGGCATTGTTTTATTTGTATCATTAGAATCATCACTATTATAAGATAGCCCTTGCCCCTCAGCAGACTGCTTATTTGTTGGTAGTGACTGTTTAAATAATTCCATTTGAATTAGTTTTTTTATTTTTTTAACATTTTATAATTCACACGTAGCAGATTATATTATTTTTTAACAAATCTTTAAAAATTTGAATATTTATCAGAAGTTTATAGTATGTGTTGTAATTTTTAATTTATTAATATACGGCAACAACAGTTTTAAGCAAAAAAAGATTACAATAACTTATTTATATTTATTAATATCTTAACACATAACAGTGGTTTTAGAAAACACTCGCATCACAAATCATCTAAAAACCTGTCCGCCTTTGGAGGATAATATTGAAAGCTCTATTTATAAATTATTTAAAATGACACTGAAATATATTAAGGTATTTAGTCAATAGACTAAACAAATTTAATATAACTCTCATTACCATCCATAAATCTAATAAAAAAGATAAACAAAATAAATCTTTTAGTAGGAGGGGCGCAAGAGTAAAATGATGGTATTGTAGATTAAAAGTCAAAATTTTTACGTCTGAACGAAAGTTTATTTGTCTGGGGAAGTAGTAAATATGGACAATAACTCACAAAAAGTGGTAAAAACTTATTTTTTAGAATATTGACAATTAAATAAAAACATTGTACATTTTAAAATTACCACCCTACCATATTTTTTACAAAAAAATAACAGTGCTTAAGCATGGGCCTTTAATAGACATGGGTTCTTTAAATTGCTAATACGCAGTAATACAACAATAATAACAAAAATAAACAATTGTTTCACGTGAAACAATTGTTTATTTTTGTTGTTATTGTTAATAAGTTGATTATAAAGAAATTTATTGTTTACTTAGCTGTATTAATTGTTAATTATTAATAAATAGTTCATTGGCAGATATTTTTTTATTTAGGAGATTTCTATTGTTGTCTAATTTGGGTTATTTATAATTAATTCTTTTTAAATTGCTTCAAATTGTTTCACGTGAAACAATT
This sequence comes from uncultured Bdellovibrionales bacterium, assembly GCA_964599525.1. Taxonomy (GTDB): domain Bacteria; phylum Patescibacteriota; class Minisyncoccia; order Moranbacterales; family DUUL01; genus S145-42. Next base: position 8,816 of record CAZRER010000008.1, on the reverse strand, counting down.
TGAGGCATGAGTATTATCAAAAATTATAAAAGATATTTATCCTAATAATCATTTTTATCCAGAGTTAATTATAATGTGTTAATAAACCAAAAGAATATCTTTTAATAATTAATTAAAAACTAAAAATAAAAAATATTAAAGAATAACAAAACAATGTTTCATGTGAAACATTATTTTGTTATTCACAGATCATCAACAGAAAAAAATCAATGTTTAAGGGGTTTTTTGCGGTTATCAACATAATTATGGAATAATTGTGTAAAAAAATATTTAAGATTATAAATATTATTATAAAAAATATTAAAAACAAAATTGTTTCACGTGAAACAATATGTTAAGTGGGGATATTTATTAGATAGATTGTAGTCAATTAAGATTCTACATAACAAAAACCTAAATAAAGGTAAAAGTAAAAGCTATAATGAATTGTTTCACGTGAAACAATTAGCTTTTATAAAGGATATAATTTGAAATATTAAACGTCTTAATAAAAAATAGCAGTATAAATACAAACAATATTTATAATTTTCTCAACCTTAGGCACAGTTGTAATGCAATTATTATAAAAAGCATTAAACAGTAGGCATCTAAAATGTAAATTGTTTCACGTGAAACAATTTCGGTAATTTTTACTTTATATAGTTAATTAATTTTGATTAAAAAAATTTCCATAGTAGAATACTTACTATAGATTTTACCTTAAATAAAGAAGAAACAGCCAATTTATTGTATAATTTATCTATAGTAGATTAAGTACTATAGATATTATCTTAAACAAAGCAAAAACAATTACTTTACAATAAAAAATATCCATAGTATAATACGTACTATGGATAACACTATATTTAAAGCAAATCAACACAAAAAAATTATTACCATTTTGATAAACAGTGGTTCTTTTGCAATTTCTGATATTGAAAGAGGTAATATTATTTCTCGTGAACAAATTGGAAAAATTTTAAAAACATTGAGTGCAGACAATAGCCTTGCAAAAACCAGTAAAACGGGATCCGGGGTTAAATATAAATTAGCCACTACAAACGAAGGAATTTCATTTTTATTAAACAATATAGATCAGGTAACAATAGAAAATATTGCCAACGCCTGGGATGTAAGCATAGCTTCTGCTAAAAAATATATTAAAAAATTTGTAGACAGTAATCTTGTAGAAAAAATAGGAAAACCACCAAAGAAAATAAATTATATTCTTGCCAAACAAAAAGGAGCACATCAATATCAAGTAGAAGAAGAAAGGGCGATAGAAAGAAATTTTATTTATATTACACCCGACGGGAGATCATTTGATGGTATCAGAGGTTTTGAAAAATTTATAATTAGCAAATACGGCAAGCAAACTACCGAAGGTATAGACAAGGTTGCTAGAAAATATTTAGAAGTTCGCGATGAATATTATGGTTTAAATCAACCATTTGAAGCAATAAATGCCACTAACAAACTAAAACAAACATTCAATGAGAATGCAGTGGTAGAAAAAATATTTTATGGAGATCTGGACGAACTGCCAATTTTTGAAAAAACAAAACTATATCAGCTAGTAACCATAGCCAAATCTGGACATAAAAATACAGAGTTAATGATGAAAATTGTTAGTGAAATGCAAAACAATATAAATAATATAATAGAAAAATACAAAATAGAGGCAGTTGGATTTATTCCGCCGACGATTATGAGAAAAACACAGTTAATGAGTTTTATACAAAACAGACTCAATTTTAATACACCACTAGAAAAAATAAATATTCACAAAGTAGATAATTTATTACCCGTGCCACAAAAGAGTTTGCAAAAACTAAAAGACAGAAAACTAAATGCCAAAAACAGCATAACTGTCAGTAGTTCCGCACAATATGAAAGCATATTATTGATAGACGATGTAGTTGGTTCTGGAGCAACCATTAATGAAACTGCTAAGAAAATATTAAATCAAGGAATTGCCCAAAAAGTTTATGCCTTCGCCATCACCGGCTCCGCCAAACCTGGCCAGTTTGAGATTGTTCCAACACTTTATTAATCACATCCAAATCTTTACAGCCATATTTCATGCTGGGAGAGTAAAAACTTTTTCGTGGACCATAACAACCACCATTATCTTTGGGTAGGGGTGCAATAATTGGCATTAAAAAACCAACATCTTGAGAAGTAAATTTTTTATGTAAAAATTCTAAAGTTTGATGCCTGAGGTTATCATCCATTAAAGCAAAAGTACTCATATCATCACCCTTAACACCACTCCAATCTAAATGAACAAAAACATTATTAGCTTTATTCTTAAATTTTTTATTCCAAAGTAATGCCCAGCAAAATTCATCAGCATTCCAACGAGAAAAACAAGGACCTTCCTCCACTTCACCATTAGGATGGAGACCAACACCTCCTTCAATATAATCAAACACCCGCAAATATTTTTCATCAGTAATATCGTTTGTTTGAGCACCTATAATTATTTTCATGTTTTTACTTTTAGCATAGGCACGCATTTCCTTCACAATTTGTGGCACCCAAGCATTGCCTTTTAAATCTTTCTCTTGATGGTAAATTTGTCCAAAGAGAAACACTTGCACACCAATATTCATCGCTTCCCGAGTAATTTGACGAATATATAGCCGATATTCACTTTCAGCCAGGGATGGTTTACAGGTGTGTTCTCCCCAAAAATTTTTACTACCCTTTTTACACATTTTAGAAAAATCAAAAGGTCGTTCCTCGGCATAAGAATAATATTTTTCTTTTTTATTAATAGCTTCAGCGATAAACATCCCATAGAAAACATCTTTTCTCCCTATTTTACTCATAATTTTTTGGGCTTTTTTAAAATCTGGGGCGCTACGCCAAGTTTCAATAGCTCTAGAAAAAAAATAACATTTGCTATCACGAGCAACCTTAACATCTTTACTTGTTCTATTATAACCGCTTAGCAAACCATCAGCTACGCAACCCCGTTTTTTCATTTTCTCAATATCCGGAGTTGGCCAAATCTCTGGTAGGGAGACATCATCGGAATATCTAGGATTATCAGCATTAGAATCTGTAGAATCTATTTGAGAGGATGTCGGAACAATAGGCAGAGAATAATTTTGTTTACTATGTTTTTCAAAAATAAAAAAATAAAATAACATAAACAATGCTAACAATAGAAGCGCAATATAAAAAAGCTTTGATTTTAGAAAATATTTTTTCATACTTATATAATACAACAATAAATAAAGATTGACTAATCACGGAAAGTTTATTATAGTAATAAGGTAGTTGGGCCCGTAGCCAAGAGGACTAGTGGTTAGAGCAGGGCTCTTAATAAAAATTATTAATAAAGGGCCCGTAGCTCAGGGGTTAGAGCAGTCGACTCATAATCGATTGGTCGCAGGTTCAAATCCTGCCGGGCCCACACCAAACTTACAGATTGACTTTTGTTTAAAAGGCGAGTAAACTAAAAAGGTACTTTGACAATTTAAAAGACAAAAAGTAAATTAAAAGCCGAGGTAGCTCAGTGGTAGAGCAAAGGACTGATTTTCGGTCCCTTTTGCAGTAATGCAAAATGAGAAAAATCGGGTGAATTCGGGGAAACCTAAAGTATTTTAAACACTAAGGCAATCCCGATCCAAGCCATAAATTAAATTATGGAAGGTGTAGAGACTATTCCGCGAGGAAGTACTCCATTGTTGAAAACAGCGGGGGAAGCGCCCGACTCCAATTAAATTAGTTGGATGATGATATAGTCCGATCCTTGGGGAAACCCAAGACAATCACATTAGTATAACTATGTGGTTTAATTCAAGGAAAATCCTTGTGTCGGGAGTTCAATTCTCCCCCTCGGCACGATTATTGATAAGAAATTGAACTTATGATATATTAAGTATATATAAGTCGTAAGTTCAATTTTTATGCGAAAAGATAAAGAGATAGCTATTAAATTAAGAAAGCAAGGGTTAAGCTATTCTCAGATAAAAAACAAATTAGACATTCCAAAGAGTACTTTAAGTTATTGGCTTAGAGATATAAAATTATAAAGAAAAGATATTAAAGAGAATCAATAATACAAGTACAAAAGCACTTATAAAAAGAAACAAGCAATTTTTTTTTTTCAAACAGAAGACTGCAGACAAGATAAGACGATGCGCAATTAAAGAAGCTGCAACACTAATAAATAACAAATTATTTTTAGTTGGTATATCATTATATTGGGCAGAAGGGTACAAAAAAGGAGCGTATGGAAGTAAGTGGAAAAGTGTAGACTTTGCAAATTCTGATTCAGAAATGATAATTATCATGATGGAATTTTTTAGAAAAATATGTAAGGTGAAAAGTGAAAAAATAAAAATACAAATTATAGCTCATAAAAACGTAAAAGTATCAAGAGCAATAAACTTTTGGTCCAGCATAACAAATATTCCAAAAGAGCAATTTATTAAAACGTATTGTTCCATTAATAAAAATAATAAAAGAAAAAGAAAAAGAAACACGCTTCCAAATGGAACTATACACATAAGAATTAATGATGTGAAATTATTTTTTCGGATAATAGGATGGATTGAATATTTAAAAAATGATGCAGCATTATAACATTAAGTAGTTGGAGTTTAGTAATGTAGAAATAGCGTTAATATGTAACGTCTCTCATTAAATAGAAAACCAAATACATTATTTGTTTAAGCGAGAGTGGCTCAGCGGTAGAGCATCTCCTTGCCAAGGAGAGGGTCGCGGGTTCAACTCCCGTCTCTCGCTCAAAGAGTAAATATACTAAAAAACAGACATTAAGTCTGTTTTTTAATAAAAAAATAAATGTAACCTCTCACACAGCTAAATAATTTTTAATTTAAAATTTGAAATTTAAAATTCGAAATGAATGATAAAATTTTAAATTATTAGATACTCCAGATAGCATCGATAAATAACAACACTCTCAATATTGAATTTACAAAAGTAAGTTAATATTTGTAAATTTGTAGCTGATTTGTAGATTTGTAGGAGGAATAACTATAAAATATCATTAAATATTTATCGAAGACACCTACTATTATTTAAAGGTATGGGTGATTACAAATAAATTATTTTGAATAATAGATAAAATAGACTATAATAATAAATATCAATAAATAAATAAAAATTAATTTAAAAATATGGAACAAATAAATAATATACCTAATCGTCGAAAAAAACCATTAATGCAGAAAGAAAAAAGAGAACAAGGAAGAATGCAGATTAAAGGAAGAAATATGATTATTATGATTACAGATGAAAGGGCTGGTGGGATAGGAATTGAAACAAAAACAAGAAGTATAAAAAACATAGAAATAAAAATAGGAGACCAGATTGATGTAGAAAGGTTGTTGGATAATAGATTTAAAACAGAAAAATTTATTGTACGACATATTACTAAGAAAGGGACAGTAACTAGTATTGGATTAGAATATGCTAACAATACCAAATTATCCCCAGCTCAAAGAACTATTATACATGCTAATAAAAAATAAACATTAATAATAACAAATGCAAAATATTTTTACAGAAATTATCACAAACTCGGAGCAGATGTTTTTTTGGGGAAACAGTTTTAAACAATGGATAATGGCCATAATACTATTTTTAGGAGCTATTTTATTTTTCAAAATTGTCTTTTGGGTTATTTTTAGACAATTACGAAAAATGGTTCAAAAAACAGTAAATGATATTGATGATTTTGCTTTAGTTTTAATAGAGGGCATTAAGCCACCGTTTTATTATATTGTTTCTTTTTATATTGCTACCAAAGTTTTGACTTTTGGTGAAACTTTCAGCCAACTTGTTTTTGCTGTTTTTATTATTGTAACTGTTTTACAAGCAGTATTTGTTTTGTTAAAAATTGTTGATTTTGTAATTGAGAGGGAAAGTAAAAAAGCAAGCAGAGAAGATCAAAATAGTCGAAGAACAATTTTGCAATTTTTAGGACAAATAATTAAAGGCGCGGTTTGGGTTATGGGAATATTAATGGTATTAGGGAATTTAGGAGTGAATGTTAATTCACTAATTGCCGGCTTAGGTATTGGTGGTTTAGCCATTGCCATGGCCTTAAAAAATATTTTAGCTGATATTTTTTCTAGTTTTTCTATACTTATAGATAAACCATTTGTGGTTGGCGATTTTATAGGAATAAGCGATAAGCAACAAGGAACAGTGAAAAGAATTGGCATCAAAACTACTAGACTAGAAACTAGAGACGGACAAGAGTTAATTATAGCCAACAAAAAATTGACCGATCAGGTGGTACAAAATTTTAGAGGTTCTAGCGGTAGTAAAAAAGAAAGAGGGACCAGTTTTACCATCGGCGTAACCTATGAAACACCGCACACAAAATTAAAATTAATTCCAAAAATAATTAAAGAAATTATAATAAAAGAAGAACACACCAAACTAAAAAGAGTGGTTTTTGACAGCTTCGGTGATTTTTCTTTAAACTTCAAAATATCTTTAGTCATCAAAGAAACCAAGCAACTTTCCGTTGCCGAAATAAAAAGCAAAATAAATTACGAAATTGTCAAAGCCTTTACCAAAGAAGGTATCGATTTCGCTTACCCAACCCAAACAGTTTACCTTGCTAATAGTCAGACAGAAAATACACTTTCAAAATAAATTTCATGCCAGAATTACCAGAAGTAGAAACAATTCGGAGGGGGCTTCAAAAGCAAATTGTTGGAAAAACAATTAAAAAAATTATTATTAAAAAGCCAAATTTAGTTAAACAATCAATGGCTTCTTTTCAGCGCGAATTGGTGGGGGGAAAAATTATAAAATTAGACCGAATCGGGAAGCTACTTATAATTAGTTATTGGTCATCAGTCAACAATTTGAAGAAGAGTTCAACCTCTCCCCAAATTCAATACAAGGATAAAAAGTATTTACTAATACATCTTAAAATGACGGGACAGTTGATTTATTGTAATCAGAACAACTTCATCGCTGGTGGACATGCTAACAGCAAAAAAGAAGAGGAGGAATTTCAGCACGGACGAACAGAAGAATTTTGTCACCCAGGGAAATATACGCACATAATTTTTAAACTAGAAGATAGCCATGAAAATAAGACTTCTTTAAGTAGAGGCAAGGCCTCTACCTCAAAATTATTTTTTAATGATTTGAGGCAATTTGGTAGCTTGAAAGTTGTGGACAGTAAAGAATTAAAAAAAATAAAAAGTAGGTATGGGATTGAGCCAGGACGACCAAATTTTACTTTCCAAAATTTTCAAAAAGCATTAGGTCTAGACAAAAACAATAAAAAACCAAGACGGGCAAATATAAAAGCCACCCTCCTTAACCAGTCTATTATCTCAGGGTTAGGCAATATCTATGTAGACGAATCCTTGTTTGCCGCTAAAATTTATCCAGAGCGAGCAACAAACACTTTAACAAAACAAGAACAAAAACAATTATTTAATCATATTCAAAGAATTATTAAATTAGCCTTGAAATACAATGGAACAACTTTTAGTGATTTTGTAGACAACAAAGGCAGAAGGGGAAATTTTAAACAAATGTTAAAAGTATATGGTCGAGCCGGGAAAATATGTATACGATGTAAAAAGGTAGAGGCAAGGCCTCTACCTAAAATTCAAAAAATTAAAGTAGCCGGAAGAGGAACTAGTTTTTGTAAAATTTGTCAAAAGTAAAAAAAGTGCTACAATAATCATAAACATATAATTATAAGGCTATCTACGACAATACAAATTTCAAAACACTTTAATAAAAAATAAAAATTAATTTTAAAAATATGTCAAATATAAACGATTATAAAAGTAAAACAAATAATACTAAAGATAAAAATAAAGATAACTTAGATGCAAACAGAGAAAAAATCTCTAGACTAAAAAAAACGGTAGTATCATTAAAAACCTCTAGTTCTTCAACAAATGACGCAGATAAAAGTGGATTAATTACAGAAAGTTTCAAAATTGGTTGGGAATTATATAAAAAACATGCTGTTTTTTTAACAGTTAGTTTTTTAATTATTGTAATTTCATCATTTATTCTTTCTAAAATAGCAGAAAATAGAGTGTTCATTAGTATATTAGTTTCAATAGTGCAGATAATTATTGGTATTGGTAGTATTAATATTATTAAAAAAATATATGATGGGGAAAACGTAGGTATTGGTGATTTTTTTAACAAAACAAACAAATTTTTTATTTATTTAATTGCTGGAATATTAGCACAATTCATTGTTATGGGAGGTTTTGTTTTATTTTTTATTCCAGGTTTTATAGCCGCCATTGCTTTATCTTTTATAACCTTCTTGATAATAGATAAAAATATGGGTATTTTACAACCCATAAGAAGTAGCTGGATAATCACCAAGAGCTATAGAGGAAAATTATTTTTATTTGGATTAATTAGTTTAGGGGTTTATCTAATTGGTCTTTTGGCTTTTGGCTTGGGTATATTTGTAGCTATACCAGTGGTAGCTCTAGCAGGTTTTCATTTTTACAGGGTTTTATTATCTAGAGCAGAAAAGGAAGGAAGATTACCGGTAGAAAAATTACCAATTATTCCCAAGATTTTTTTGTGGATTGGACTATTATTAATTCCAATTAGTATTATGGCCAGTATAATATTTATTAGTGTTGGAGGAGCTAGACTAAAAGCACAACAGCATTATAACCAACAAATGCAAAAAGCCCAACAGCAAATAGATGAAATAAATAATAACTAAGTTATTTCAAACACAAAATAGTTCAATTTATAAAAAATCAGACTTAATAAAAAACAAATCTTAGCTACATTCAACCTTTTATTGCAACACCTTCATAAATATCAATTCCAGTTTTTTC
>CAZRER010000007.1:7035-18093 GCA_964599525.1 uncultured Bdellovibrionales bacterium | reverse complement strand
TTGCAAGTCTAAGAAATCATAAATATCATAGTGCCAGACATCAAGTGTCACGGCGATAACTCCCAGTCGAGAACCAAGTTGATTGACGGCAGTTGCTGTGTCATTAATTACTTTTATCCAAGGGATTACCCCTCCGGAAACATTTTTTACACCCCGAATCATTGCTTCCCTAGCTCGAATATTTCCCAAATAAACTCCCATACCTCCGCCAAATTTAGAAATTTGAGCCATATTTTCGATGCCGTGATAAATTGCTCTTAAATCATCACCAATGTTTAATTTAAAGCAACTGGAAAGCTGGCTATAGTTTGTTCTTGAATTTAATAACGTTGGTGTTGGCAAAGAAATTTTCTGGGTAGAACAAGCTTCATAAATTTCCAAAGCAAATTTCAAACGGTCTTTTTTCTTTTCAGGGATAGCTAGAAACAAAGCAACTGACATATAAGCTTCTTGAGGCAATTCCTTAATAATACCATTTGGGTTTTGTAGATAACGTTTATTAAGAGAAACAACTGTAGTATATTCGTAGGCATCGTCCGTGTCCATATTTAAATATTTTCCAGCTTCTAGGATATCTTTTTTAGAGTAATGTTTGAAAAAATCTTTGTAATATAAGCCAGTTTCTACATACTCTTCGAAAAGGGATAAATATGTTTCTGGAGTATAAATATCAGCGATGGCAATTTTTCGGTTACGAGAAGCTTCTTTATAAAGGTTAGCGGTAAAAATACGAGAAGCTATATTTTGCCAAAAAATATTTTCCACAGAAACTAAATCAATACAAGTTTTTACCAGAAGACTATGAATATCAGACGTTTTGATATCCTCAACAATATTTTTTTTAAAAGCCTCGATAAATGTTTTAAAAGTGCATTGTTTTTCATAGCCAATAGCTGCTCGGTCAAAAACTTTCTTAATTTTAGTAATATTAAATACCTCCCTTTTTCCATTGGACTTAACAACCATTAAAGAATCTTGTTCAAACTGTTTCACTAGTTTTTCATAACGAGCTTTTCTTTCCTGTTCATGTTTTTCTCTATATAAGATATAAGCCTTGGCAACTTCATATTTATTTTCTTCAACTAATTTTCTCTCAATAACGTCTTGAATGTTTTCTACTGTTGGTACTACTTTTTGTGATTTATTGTCGTACTTTTCTGCTAGCTCATTAACCACTGAATTTAAAAATGAAGGTAGAAAATCAAGGTTACTTTCATTGACTGATTGGCAAGCAAGCTTGATAGCTTTTTCTATTCTTTTTATGTCAAAGGGCACTAAAAAATTGTCCCTAGTTTTTATTTTTTTTATGGTCATATATTTTTTTTAATTTTTATACTATTTTTAAATAACTATTCTTCAATAAGTTGAAGAAAATTTTGTGCTAGGCGACATTGAGAAAAGTGAGGTGATACCATCATATCATCGAACTTTTCAAGGCAAGTCTAGTATAAAATTTTCCAGAGATATTAGGTAGAAGTTATTTGAAAACGATATTATATGGGGAATTTTTAAAATAAGCAATCCCATTAATTACCTTGGAAGTTCATTATAACACAACTAAATTTTTTTGCAAAATTCTGGTGGGTAATCTCTCATATCTCTAAACTATTTTAAATTTTAAATAGCAGTGAGCAAGGTCTGACCTTTTCTAAAGCCGCTACGACGAAGTTGTGGCTTGTAGGCGTTAAGGCCGGACCTTTAGTGAGCGGATTATTTAAAGGATTTGCACTGAGATGTGAGAAGTTACGTACGAAGAGCTTTCAAAATACAAATAGTGTGGTAATATAATTGTAGAAGTGGTTTAATGGCATAAATAAATTAGATTAGCCAAACATAAAATATCGTGAACCAATAACTAATGACTAATAACTAATAATTAATTCTATGAAACAATCACAACTATTTACTAAAACACAAAAATTTGCTCCTAAAGATGAAGTCAGTAAGAATGCTCAACTCTTAATTAAGGCCGGTTATGTTTATAAGGAAATGGCGGGAGTTTATTCTTTTTTGCCCTTGGGCTTGCGAGTAATAGAAAAAATATCTACAATTATTCAAGAAGAAATGAATGCTATCGGTGGTCTACAAATGAAGAATTCAGCTTTGCAAAAAAAAGAAGTTTGGGAAGTAGCCAATCGATGGTCGGACGAAGTGACGGACAATTGGTTTAAAAGTCAATTAAAAAATGGCACAGAAGTAGGGCTGGCTTTTACTCACGAAGAGGCAATCACTAATTTAATGAAAACTTACATTTCTTCCTATAAAGATTTACCAGCTTATCCCTATGACATTAGAACAATGTTTCGCAATGAAGCTCGAGCAAAATCTGGTTTAATGCGAGGGCGAGAGTTCTATTGGAAAGCTTTATACTCTTTTTCACGAAATAAGGAAGAGCATCAAGAGTTTTATGAGAAATCTAAACAGGCTTATATTAATATTTATGACAGGGTTGGATTAGGAAAGAAAACTTTTTTTACTTTTGCCGGTGGGGGAACATTTTCTAAATATTCTCATGAATTTCAAACCTTATCAGAGGCAGGGGAGGATCTAATTTATGTTAGTGATGAAAAAAATGTTGCCGTTAATAGAGAAGTATTAAATGATGAAGTTTTGGAAGATCTAGGATTACAAAGAGAAGATCTACGGGAAGAAAAAGCTATCGAGGTGGGAAATATTTTCACTCTGGGGGAAAAATTTTCTCAAGCTGCTAACTTGACCTATAAGGATGAGAAGGGCGAAGAAAAGTTTGTTTTTATGGGGTCCTATGGCATTGGTATTGGACGATTGATGGGAACTATTGTGGAGGTATTAGCCGACGAGAAGGGTATTGTTTGGCCGGAGAGCGTGGCCCCATTTAAAATTCATTTAATAAATATTGGTGAAGAGGAAAAAGCGGAGGAAATTTATCAACAACTTCAAAGTGCTGGCGTAGAAGTTCTATGGGACGACCGAGCCGACAAAAGACCAGGAGAAAAATTTGCCGACAGTGATCTAATGGGTATTCCTTACCGAGTAGTAGTTTCTTCTCGCTCCCTAGAAGCTGGCGGAGTAGAACTAAAAAAGCGTACGGAAGATGATGGAGAAATTATCTCCATGGAAAAAGTTATAGAATTATTAAAATAAATAAAAATGCACAAAATGTTCAAGGATAAAACACTACTAGTTTTATTAGTTATTATTTCCCTGGGAGCTTTTTTAAGGGGCTATCATTTCGGAGATTGGATGCACTATCAGCTAGATCAAGCTAGGGATTTTCGCATTATACATTCGGCTATGGAATATGGACCTGGAGAATTACCCTTGCAAGGACCACGTGCGGCTGGATCATTTTTGAGATTAGGACCGCTGTTATATTATTTGGAGTATCTTAGTGCCCTTATTTTTGGAAATACTCCAGCTGGCAGCGTGGTGATTATTCTATTGTTAAATATTGCAGTCATTCCAGTTTTCTATTTATTTATTAGACAATTTTTTGACAAAAAAATATCCCTAGGATTGACAGGAATTTTTTCTACTTCATTGTTTATGGTTGTTTATAGTCGTTTTGGTTGGAACCCAACCCTGTTACCTTTCTTTATGACTTTCTTTTTCTACTCCATTTTAAAAGCTAGTGAAGACAATAAAAAAGCTGGCTGGTGGTTAGTTTTATCGTTCGTGGCTTTAGCCTTTGTAACTAATATGCATTTTATTGCTTTAGTAGTTACACCATTAATAGCCATTACTTATTTTATTTGGATTCGTCCAAAGATTGCTTTAAAATGGTGGTTATTATCCGTTGCAGTATTTTCATTTCTTAATTTGCCCTTGATAATTAATGATTTGAAAACTAACGGCGAAAATTTAAAAGAGTTTTCCCGTGCTTTATTAGACCGGTCCGAAGATAAAGACAGTAAACATAATATTATCGCTAAGGGAATTAAAAATATAGGAGCACACGCACAATATAATTGGATTATTCTGACGGGACATCAAGTAGCTGGACTGCCAGAATGGTATAATGGTGAGGTGCAGTGCCGTAAAGATTGTGCCCGGGGATTTGGGCAGGGAAGTGTTTCTTTGGTAATGATAATTTTAGGAATAATTGGTTGGGTTTGGTCTTACCGAAAAGAAAAAAATAAGAAGAAAAAGAATTTTCTAAAATTGGTAGCTATCTGGGTAACAATAACTTTTCTTATTTTTATACCTCTAGCCTATGATATTGCTCCTAGATTTTTTCTCCTAAATGCACCGTTGATATTTATTTTATTTGGGTTTGCCCTAAAATTGATAGAAAAGAGAATAGACAAATCAAAAATTGCAAATATTATTAAAATAAATGGTAGGACAGTCATAATAGTTATTATTTTTGGAAGTATTTTTTCAAATATCTTTTTCACAATAAAATATTTTCAAGGGTTAGCAGACTCTAGTAAAAATAAAAATTTTGTATTGAGCTATAATGACCGAATTTTAAAAGAAAAAACACGAATAACCCTAAGACAAATGCAGGAGATAATGAAATGGATAAAAGAGCGACAACGTAAAAACGGTTACCCCGTATTTATTTCTGCCCAAAGCGAATATGAAAGAGCCTTGTTAGGATTAGCTTCCATTAATAATATGCAGTCCAGTTCTATTCCAGACAAGCTGGATACAATTTTTAAAGAAGGAAATTATTTTGTAATTATACGAACCCAATCAAATCAAAATAAACTATTGAGTAAGTTTAAAAAAATAGCTACCATTACAGAAGATAAAAATTTTGGAACACTTAACATTTATCATCTACAACCAAAAGAAGAATTTATTAGCGCAAAGAAAAAAGTGTTTAAGCAAGGACACGAAGACCGAACATTTAGTGGCTCCGTTCAGCCTCGTTATCTGTGGAGGCAAATAGTTGAAGGCTGTTCCTACAACAACAAAGAAGGGAAGTGCTTAAAGGATTAATAATTGATATTTATTTATAAAAATTAAGAAGCTCGTTTATTCATCTCGTGTATAATCTTAGTTAGTGATTTGTTTAATTCAGTGATTTCTTTTGCTTTTTTATGAGTATCTAAACTGTATAAATTTTCATTTTGTTTTTTAACTATTTGAGTAGTGTCCAAGGTGGCCGTATTTTTTTTAATAGCATTAACTATAACATCGTAAAGGGTATACAGTTCCTTGTCATTTAGTTCTTCTAATTTTTTGGTTAATATTTGATCTTCCGAAGATTCTTCCTCATTTGAAGATATTTCGGGAGTAATTTTTAGTGCTTCAGACATTTTTTTATTAATTAATTTTTAACTTTTGAATTTGAAATAAGATAGACTGGGCAGAATAATTTTTTATTTATGAATTAAGTTGTGTTATTTTTTTTAAAAGCAGATTTTAAAATTTCTAAATCTGCTTTTTTTACTTCTCTCAATAACCAGAGAACTATAAAATAAATTACAAAAAGGAATATTGACCAGAAAATAAAAATAAATTTACCTTGGGGAAGATAGTTAGCAATGATACCAATTACTGCCGTGGCAATAAAATATTTTAGAACAGGAATAAAATTTAGAAAACTAGAGATATATTTTTCTGTAGCAATAATTGCAATAAGCATTGTTGAAAAAGAGGTGATGGTGGTAGCGACTCCAGCGCCCAATATCCCATACCGTGGAATAAGATAATAGTTAAGTCCAGCGTTTAGCAACATTCCTCCAAAAGCAGTCCACATTGGTATTTTGTTTTTGCCAGCACCATTTAAGACAAAAGCCAAAATGTAGAAAACAGTTAAAAATCCCAACCCAATAGATAAAATCCGCAAAACAGTTGTGGCTTCACCATAGGCATTGCCATAGAAAAATATTAAAATTGAAGGAGAAAAAATTGCCAACAAAGTTACCGAGGGGATAATTAGCATAAATAAAAAACGCATGGCCAAATTAATAATTTTTTTGGTTTGGACATCAGCTTTTTGGGCGGTTGTTTCAGAAATTTTAGGTAAAAGGATAATAGTCAAGAAATAGAAAGCATAGAAAGGTAATCTTCCAATAGTCAAGGAAGCATTATAAAAACCAGTTAGTGTATCATTTTGCAGTAAACCTTTAACCATATATAAATCAATGGTTATCATTATTTCATAAAAAAGCATAAAGAGGGTAATTGGCCAGGCAAAATTTAATAAAGCTTTGTGAGTTAATTTGGTAAAATTAATTTGGCTATCCTCAGTCGTTTTTTGTTTAATTGTTTCTCTTTCTTTTCTTTTTTGTTTCCAGTCAAAATTTATTGCCAAAAGAAAAACAGATAATGGTGCGAGAATATGTCCAATAATAGCACCCTTAGTATGAAAAAATAAAGCTAATAAAATAATAAAAAATATTTTACTGAAGCCCCTAAAGAATTTTAAGCTTGATTGAACATTAAATTGATGAGTACCCGTAAAATAATAAACATAAAAACTAGCGGCCGCAAAAGCAGGAATAATTAGAGCTGATAATTTAAATAGAGGTATCAAAGTTTGGTCATTAAGTAAATTGGCTAAAAATGGTGCAGAAAAATAATAAATTAAGGTAACTAAACTAATTAAAATGATCTGAACCTCAGCACTTATTTTTTTTATATGTTTTATTTCACTAGGGTTAGTTTTATAGATTTCTCCTAAATATTTACTCATCGCCACTGGAACACCTCGACCGATTAAAACAACGATCATTGTGGCCACAGTGATAATTAATCCATAGCGACCATATTCAGCTGGTCCAAGAGTTCGACCGAGGACGGAATGAGTCACATAACCTGAAAGGTTAAAGAATAATTCTGATAAGGTTAGCCAGAGAGAGGCTTTAATAATTGATGACACGGGGTTGCTAATTAAGAATTAAGAATTAAGAATTAAGAATTATATATCCCCTGTAGTTAATTTCGCACTTACACCCCCCTGTGTCCAGCTTCACTAAAAGCTACGCTGGATAAATGCCAGAGGTCAAAATTCGAGGAACGAGAATTTTGGGGGGTTTTAGAGAACAATCTTTGTCGAAATTATCCAGAAAGCTAGCAAGTTCGGGTCATATGCAAGTTTAAGTCCGGAGATGCATTTCACTGGATTCAAATTGTTTTAATTTTGTTTTACTTAATATTTCTTCACTAACTATTTCTGGTAATTTATTTCCGTTTATTATCTCCATTTTAAATCGGGGGGCAAATTTTTTGTATAGAGACCGTTTAACCACTAGATAAGAAGCACCTTGCT
The DNA here is from genome assembly GCA_964599525.1 of uncultured Bdellovibrionales bacterium. Lineage (GTDB taxonomy): Bacteria > Patescibacteriota > Minisyncoccia > Moranbacterales > DUUL01 > S145-42. The sequence goes on along the minus strand of CAZRER010000007.1, from coordinate 10,889 downwards.
CAATCTCACGGTCTCGTTTCAAGGCTGTCTTGGGAGATACTTCTATAAAAAAACTATACTCAGGGGCAGGTGCCAGTTTGTAGGCTAACTTCAATAAAGGAGATAGTTTAATGGAAATTTTTTTCCGTATTTTACTCTTGGCTAACTTAATTATCTTTTTACTATAGGATAAATAAAATATATTAATAATTTGATCATAAAAATAACGGTCAGCCAACAAATAGGTAATTTTTTCAGAAGCTAGTTTTCGTAAATATAATTTAAATCTTATAATATCAACAAGGAGGATTATTTTTCTAGCTAAAATAGTAAGGACATTTCCAGTTGTTACGGCTTTGGCTGGTTGCTCAAAAATAGAGACTTGCTCGGGAATTTGATTTTGTTGTTCTTTTAATTCAGCATTCTTTTTTTCTTTTCTTTTTCTTAGAATATTATTTACTAATGAAAAACTAATTGCATGAAATGAAGCAACTTTTTTTCCTTGTTTTTCTAAATATTCCTTGAGTATTTTTAGTTGGGTGCTTTTTCCCGAACCATCAATACCGCTTATAGTTATGATGTGCATACACGCTGGTTTAAAAATTAAAAAGTCAAAAAACCACAAAATAATTAAACAATGTAAATAAAAATATAAAAGTAAAATACTTTTAAATCTATAAACTTTATGCATTTTAGAAACTTTCTACTATCATTATACTATTTACTTGAAAAAAAAGCTAGACGTGATATACTTTGATTAGTAATTAATAATATAGATATTGGATTTCAGTCATTATCAACTTCATCAACTTCACTAAAATTTTGATGTATAAAAATTTATAGTAGTATATAAAAATAATATAAAAATAAGTAATAAGTTGTTGTGAACTGAGCTCTGATAGCTGATAACTAAATTTATGAAAGTAAAAGTAAATGAAGATTTGTGTATTGGTTGTGGTAACTGCGAATTAATGTGTAGTCAATGTTTCCAATTAGAAGATGGAAAATCTAAAGTTATTCGTGAGGAATGTGGCGATGATCTAGAGTGCGATATTCAGGATGTCATCGATAGTTGTCCAACAGAAGCAATTAGCATTGATAACAAATAATTAATGAAAAGATTAAATAATAAATAAAAATAATTATGAAAATAGGATTTATTGGACAAGGATTTATTGGAAAAAATTATGCAGATGATTTTGAAGAGCGTGGTTATAAAGTGGTTCGTTATGCTCGAGACGAAAAATATGAAGGCAATAAAGAAAAAATAAAAGAATGTGATATTGTTTTTATTGCCGTCCCAACACCAACTACACCAAAGGGATTTGACTACAGCATTGTTGAGGGGGTGATGAGTCTTATCGGGAAAGGAAATATTGCGGTAATAAAATCTACTATGCAACCTGGTAGTACTGAAAAGATTGCCGAAAAGTACCCAGATATTTTTATAATGCACAGTCCTGAGTTTTTGAAAGAAAAAACTGCCGCCTTTGATGCTGCTAACCCGGATAGAAATATTATAGGGATTACAAAAGATACAGAAGAATATAAAGCAAAGGCAAAAATGGTGATGGAAGTATTGGCTAAGGCTCCTTATAATAAAATTATGGATGTTCGGTCGGCTGAGCTGGTTAAATATATTGGAAATTGTTTTTTAACAACCAAAGTAGTATTTTTTAATGTGATGTATGATATAGCCAAAAAACTTGATTTAAACTGGGAAGATATTAGAGACTCTGTGGCTAATGACCCGCGAATTGGGGGATCACACACTAAAGTAAAACATCAGAGTGGACATGGTGGACCAGTGGCACGAGGAGCTGGAGGTCATTGTTTCATAAAAGATTTTGCGGCTATAAGAGAATTACATGAGAAAATTCTAGGAGAAGATAAAACAGGTTTAGAGGTTTTAAAGTCAATAGAAAATAAAAATATTGACTTATTAAAATCAAGTGGCAAGGATCTAGATTTGCTTTGTGACATTTATGATGACATTAACGTAGTAGGATAAACTTCTATACTTCCGTAATTGTTTTTAGAGTTTATTAATTATTAGATTTATCATATGGATAAAAAGTCTATGTTTGATGGTCGATTTGATACAGTAGATGCAAGCAAAAAAGATCAATATATAAAAAAATATCTGCCAGAATATATAAGAAGCAGAAAAGAAACATCAATTTTTTATGATTTATTAAAACAACTAAAGCAGGGGCTGGTTAGTGATATTCGAGGTTTAGATAATTTACCAAAAGGAGAAAAATTATTTATCAGTAGGCATAATACAGGAGATGATATTTGGAAATTAATGGTGTCTCTAGATGAGAAAATTCATATTGTCGGAGCAGAAAATATTCATTGGAAAGATAAACTTTTGTTTGGCATTAAACAGAAGGCTATGAAACAGTTAGAAATGTTACCTATTAGAGAGAGTTTTTCTCAGGCTGTTATTGATGATAAACAAAATTTTTTAACTAGAATTCCCCTGTTAGAGAGAGGTGCCCATAAAAAGATTCTAAATCAAGATAAAAATGCAATGATTGGTAACCTAAAGTATATTCGAGGAATAGTGTCCACCTTACTAGATGGTCAAAATGTACAAATTTTTGTTGATGGTCCTTGGACTCGGATAGAAGATGATCCCAGATATATTTATCTTGGATATGGATTAATTGCTAAACAATACCAGAGAATAAATAAGCAGCCCTTACCTATAATTCCCGTTGTTTTTGATAAAAAGTCTGTTATTATTAAACAGCCATTCAGTATAGGCAATAATGAGAGTAAAGAGATAATACAAAAAATAGCTACAGAAAAATTAAATTCAATAAATTTATAAATGTAAATATGCAAAAGATTCTAATTTTAGGAGCCAAGGGGATGTTGGGGCAGGAATTGGTGAAATTATATCAAAAATCACAAAAGCAAAATCCAGATAAATATGAGGTAGTGGCTTGGGACATTGACGATATTGATGTGCGGGATTTTTCAGAATTAAAAAAGAAAATTAATAAAATCTGGCCAGACATAATATATAATGCTGTGGCCTATAATGCTGTGGATTCCTGTGAAGACGATGACGAAGAATATCAAAAAGCAAAAATCTTAAATACAGATTTGCCAAAAGAGTTAGCTGAAATTGCCAAAAATTTAGAAGCTACCTTAGTGCATTATTCTAGTGATTATGTTTTTGATGGAGAGCGACCAGTTTACAAAGACGGAAAAAGGGCGCCTCACTGTTGTGGAAGCGGTTGCGATGGTTGCCCCTATGAAGGTCGAGAGGAAACAGTTCCTTACTGGCAATACTCTGAGGGAGACCAACCTAAACCCTTAAATCGTTATGGTTGGACAAAATACAAAGGAGAACAAGCCGTGGAAGAAGTTGGAGGTAGTTATTATATTATTCGGTTATCAAAGTTGTTTGGTCAACCAGCACACAGTGCTTTAGGCAAGAAAAGTTTTTTTGAGACTATGTTGGAGTTGGGTAAAAAAAATAACGAAGTAAAAGTTATTGATGGAGAGTTAAGTAAGTTTACCTATGCTCCGGACCTTGCTTTGGAAAGTAAAAACATTGTGGAGGAAAATGAGACTTTTGGAATTTATCATATTATTAATGAAGAGGCAGTAACTTGGTATGATAGTGTAAAAGTTTTATATGAATTGGCAAGAATAGAAACCAAAGTGATTCCTATTGATGGTGTAGAATTTAATCGTCCCGCTAAGCGAGCAAATAGTTCGGTTTTGCAAAATAGGAAAAGAAAACCCCTAAGAGGCTACAAGGAGGCACTAAAAGAATGGCTAAATAATTAAGAATTAAGAATTAAGAATTAAGAATTGGAAATTATAATTATTAAAATGGAGGAATGCCGGAGTGG
>CAZRER010000007.1:0-6935 GCA_964599525.1 uncultured Bdellovibrionales bacterium | reverse complement strand
ATTATAATTATTAAAATGGAGGAATGCCGGAGTGGTTGAACGGGACGCTCTCGAAAAGCGTTGTACTATTATTGGTACCGAGAGTTCGAATCTCTCTTCCTCCGCAAGGATAAATAATGTAGAGTAGTTATTAATAATAATATATTATGTCAAAAGAAAATAAAAAACAGGTAATACCTGGTCAACAAGAAATAAAAATTACCGATAATATTGCTGGAGCAGAATATGCTAATATGATGCAAGTTATTCACACCAAAGAAGAATTTAATTTACTTTTTGCACACATTCTCCCACCAACGGGTAAAATGGTCGGAAAAATTACAACCTCACCTGGTCATTTTAAAAGAATGATTGAAGCTATGCAACAGTCATTAAAAAAATATGAAGAACAATTTGGAAAAGTTGATATAGCCAATAATCCTAATAATAACAATAGTAAGATAGGTTTTTAAGATAGGTTTTTAAGAAAATTTACTAATACCATTTCTAAATAACTATGCTTCAAAGTTAATGCGGTCGTCACAACTTTGAAGCAAAAATATGAAAGGCTATTATAGCATTTTTCCAATCAATAAAATAATAGTTACTCCAAAAATACTAACAATGGCCGTAATAATAGTAAACATTGTTACAGATATTTTTTTAGAAGCCTTTACTAAAATAACGCTAAATTCATCTGGCAAAGGGGTCGCTGAAATAATTCCGGCAAAAACTGGGAAGACATAACTCCGAACAAATTGTGGTGTATTATTATCGGCCCATTCTTGCAATTTAACGAAAAATGGTAATCTAGACAATTCGGATAGTTCGTTATGGTAGGATATCCTCAAAAGATTATAAAAAACACCATTTCCAATTATGGCACCAATGGTAGCAATTGTCGCTGCAGGAAGAAGAGGGGCAGTTGTGGAAATAATTAAAAGACCGGCAATGGCTGGTCCCATTGTAAAACCATGTGCCAGGAAAAAACCCATTAAAAAAACACCTACATAACCAGAACTAACAATTAGCTCGTGAAAATGAAAGTCATTTTGGTCAAAATATACCAAGAAACCAAAAAAAATAGAAAGAATTAATAGAAATAATTTTGGATATCGTAATCTAGTAAGAGTTTTTTTCATTTAAAAATTGATTAAATAAATTTATTCGTTTGTATTCTTTTCGTGCCAAAGATGATAACCAAAGGCACGATCTATGCGTGGAGCCTGTCCGTTTATAGCCGAAAGCGAAGACGGAAGTGTATTTGGCATGAGCCATTAATCGGAATCGAACCGATGACCTACGCGTTACGAGTGCGTTGCTCTACCAACTGAGCTATAATGGCTAAAATAAAAGAAGTGGAGCCTGGTGGAACCTGTCCGTTCGTAGCTGAAAGCGAAGACGGAAGTGCGTTGCTCTACCAACTGAGCTATTTTGGTAACATAATTATAATAACACAACTACCATCAAAAATGCAAGATAAAATTAATCTTGACAATATATACTAATGTTTTAAAATATATAAAGTAAGTATTAAATTTAAAAATATGAGCAAAATAAAACCTTTAGGAAGAAATATCCTAGTAAAACCTATCGAAGACGATGAAACTGTAAATTCTAATATTGTTTTACCCGACAAAGAAAAGGATGGCAATCCTCAAAAAGGAGAAGTTCTAGCCATTGGAGATAGCAAAGACATTTATTCAGAAATTAAAGAGGGGGCAACTGTTATTTTCAGACAGTTTAGTGGAGATAAGGTCGCCCTAGAAGGTGAAGATTATATTATTCTTGATGCCAAGAAAGATGTAGTAGCAGTAATTGAGTAGAAAAATGTATTAAAAAACGCGGCTTTGCCGTGTTTTTTAATACAAAATTTGATCTAATTTCTAGTTTCCAAATCCAAATAATTTTGTTTTTTCCAAAACTTTAATAGATTTTAATTTCAAACTATTTCTATCTTGAGTCTCGGTACCATCTAGGAAATATAAAATACTAGTTTCTTTGTCATAGATACAATTTTTATCTTTGATGGGCGTCCTTGCTTGTAATATATTTGATAAATTAATCTTGTCCCTATTATCCAGCTCCGCAGATTTAACTATACCATTGTTAGTAAAAATTATATTTTCATAGGCCTCCATCCATTGGACATTATTAATCCCAGAAGAAAAATTTGTAATAAATATTTTTTCATCCTTATGTCGTTTTGGCTGTTTGTTCCATTCTCTTAACATATAGGTCCAAAAAGAATTATCTGTCCAATATAGAAGTTTTTTGCCATCGTCACTAAATTGAACACCCTGAATATTTTCTTCGATTGGAATGAGCGAAATCGTCTCGTAGGATTTTAATTTGTTTAAGATATAAAGTTTTTTCTCTGGAGTTATTATGGCCATGCGTAATTCATCATAGGCAAATAACTTAACAAAATCAGAATTGTTTATTTCTGAAGGGGTGTTTGTTATCGTTTGTTTGTAGTTTTGTTTATTGGGCTTAATATCTATAATTTTTTTCTCGTTGAAATTATTATAATAAATATGATCGCCAGCTAAATCAAAACCATTAACATTATCAGCCAACAAAGAACTTTGAGAAGGGTCTTCGATATTAATAAAGAACAATTTATGATTTTCTGTTAAGACTAAAATTTGATAATTACTATTAAACATCCAGCGGGCCTGATGTATTTTTAAATTATTTAAAGGTAATTTTAAAGATATATCTTTTGAAAAAGTATTTTCAGTTGAGATTGTTGATTTATTAATTGTCTCTTTAGAGTGATGGGGTTGTCCGTCAGCTAATATTTCAGAGGAAGTGGTTTTATTATTTTTTTTCTCTGCAGTTTCTTTTTCTGTATCATTATTAGTAGTATTATTTTCTTTTATATTTTTATCTGGTGATGAGTCTACTTTTGATAAATCAATACTAGATAAAATTTCAAGTAAATCAATTCTATTTTGCATTCTATCTTTTAAATCCAAAATAATATAATCTTTCTCAACATCTTTTGTTGGGGAAATATCATTGTTAGATATGGTATTTGTTGTTTCTACCACCTCTTTATTTAATGGTTCTTTATCTTTAAATATATTTTGTCTATTAATAGAAGCTGGTACAAGTATTTTTTTATGATCACTGCTCCATTCGACATTTTCATCAACATCAGGCATCAAAGTAACATAATCTGTTGTTGAATAAATAATATCCTCTTTATTATCACCAGTGGTAAAAAGAGATATAATTTTTTTATCATCTTCCTCTTTATATAAAACTAACTCATCCTCTTGCCTAGGGGAAAGATAAAAATGCTTTATGTTTTTAATAGGGAAAGTGTGTAGAGTTTTGTTATGGATTGGAAATAATAAAACATTCCAAAACTCTGTTGATATTCCAGAATGAACATCTATTTTTTTCTTCCAAGTCGTGTAACCTTCTTTTTTGCACTCGATAATATGGCTACCAAAACGAACACCATTAACAACATAATAGTTATTAATAATGTTCAGTCTTTTTTTCGATACTTTTTTACCATCTAAATAGAGGTCAACTTTCTTAGGATTACTCTTAATAGTAATAGCCCCATTATGCACAAAAACTTTACCAATCCTATCAAAAGTGTAGCCCTTAGCTAAAAAAACTAATAACGGAGCTGTTAAAAAAAAGGTTATTACAAACGAAAGCATATAAAGACGTCGCTGGGTAATATTCATAGAACAAGTTTATTAAAATAGATTAACTTTTGTTATTATCTTTATTAAACACTAAAAACAGCGTTTTGTAAAATGTGTTACTACAAACTCATCAAATTTCCTTTCTAACCAGAGGCTGACCAATCGTAAACCAAAAATATTGTGTAATTATAACTAATTTGTTATAAACTAAATGAATTGCTGGTCAACCTTGGGTTGGAAAATCTTATTTAGGGACAAGTTTAATATAATAAATTATTTATTCTAAAACCAGTCTTATTTTAAATTTGCCAAAAAATTAAATCTAGGTCATTATAATAGGTGTGATAAGAAATAGAAAGTTAAAATCATATGAAACAAGAAGTAGCCCTAGGAATTTTGAAGGCGGGGAGAAATGTTTTTTTAACCGGTTCAGCTGGAACGGGGAAAACCTACCTACTAAATAAATATGTACTATATTTAAAAGAACGCGGTATCGAGCCAGCAATTGTTGCTCCCACTGGTATTGCCGCTTCTCACATTGGTGGAACGACCATCCACTCTTTTTTTGGCTTGGGCTTAGTAGAAGAGATTAGCGATGATTATATTGGAGAATTATTTTATAGAAAGTTTTTACAGAACCGTTTAAAGAATTTGCAAGTTTTAATTATTGATGAGGTTTCTATGGTTTCCCCAGTTTTATTTCAGTCTATGGATAAAATTTTGAAAGCTTTTAGACATTCTCAGGAGCCATTCGGTGGGGTACAAATAATTTTATCAGGTGATTTCTTTCAGCTTCCACCAATTTCTAGTAGTGGTCAAGAAATTCGCTTTGCCTGGCAAACAACATTGTGGCAAAATAGTAATCTAAGAGTTTGTTATTTAGAAGAAAAATTTAGACAAGAGGAGTCTGATGATTTAATAAACATTTTAGATGAGATTCGCGCTGGAGAAGTTTCGGAAAATTCTTTGGAGATTTTTCAAGAGTGCTATCAAAAAAAACTAGATACTAAATTTAGAATTACTAAACTATATACACACAATGTTGATGTGGATAGAATAAACCAAATAGAGTTAGGTAAATTAAATGGAAAAATAAAACAATTTGAAGCCTTTACCAAAGGGACGAGAAAAGAAATCGAGAAAATTTTTAATAGTTCGTTGGTAACAAAGGAATTACATTTAAAAAAAGGAGCAACAGTTATTTTTATAAAAAATAATTTTGAGGAGGGTTATATGAATGGAACTTTAGGTAAAGTAGTTGATTTTACCAGTGAAGATGATATTCATGGCGGAGGACTGCCAGTTGTAGAAATTTTTTCTGGTCAGCAGATTGTTGTTAAAAAAGAGGATTGGGTCAAGGAAAATGACAAGGGCGAGGTGAAAGCTTTTGTTTCTCAAATACCAATGCGACTAGCTTGGGCCTTAACAATTCATAAGTCGCAGGGAATGACTTTGGACGCAGCTGAGATTGATTTATCCCAAACCTTTGAGGTGGGACAAGGATACGTAGCTTTATCTCGTATTAAATCTATTAAAGGTTTACGATTGATGGGTATGAATGAGGTGGCTCTAAAGGTTGATGATGCTGTTTTAAAAATTGATCAAAGTATGAGGGTGTTGTCAAAATTAAATGTTCGAAAATGGGAATCATTTTCAAAGGAAGAGCAAAATCAGATGTTTGACCAATTTGTAATAAAAATTGGCGGAACTAATGATAAAAAATTAATTACTAAAAATAAAGAAAGAATAGCTGAAGAGGAAAAAGATAAAAGAATGTTTTTGGCAGCGCAAAATAAAACAATTACCAACAGGAGTGGTAGAAAAATAAAATTAGCCGGTTCAGGTTATTCTAGTGTGAAGGGTGGAACATTAAAAATTACCAAAGAATTTATTGAGCAGAAAGAATCGCTAGAGGACATTGCCAAGAAAAGAAAGATTTCTGAGCAAACAATCTACAATCATCTTGATCAAATTATGGAAAAATGGCCAGAGACAAATATTGAATATTTGCGTCCAAAAAATAGTTTGATTAAGCAAGTTGCCAAAGCAATAGAAAAGATAAAAAAAGAAAACAAAGAAGACAATTTTATGCTTGATGGAAAAATGAAATTGAGGCCAATTTTTGATGCCCTAGGAGAAAAGATAAGCTATGAAGATATTAAGTTAGCTAAGTTATTTATTAAAGATAAATAATTAAAACGAAATAATAATGAAAGTTTTTATTGATTTTGATGATGTCTTATTTAATCAAATTGTAATTACCACCGATAAGGTTAAATCTATAAAGAAGATTTTAAAAAAAGAAAAAACTAAAAAAGAGAAAATCTATTTTTTAGACGATAAAAATCAATATATAAAAGAAGTCAAAAAAGCCCTTCCAAGAATAACAACCATTTTAGTAAAAAGACCCGAAGGAAGATATCAGAATGAACCAAACAAGATGGCTGATGTTGTTGTGGAGAAATTAATAGATTATCATTGGTAGAGTATCTCAACATATTGTTAGTGAAATTGTGCGGTAGGGTGACACCCATAAAGGCATATCCATCTATAGTCTATAGTTTATTATTTATACAATCATTCAATTGAATGATTGTATAAATAATAAAAGTGTGTTATACTAGATTTAGATTAATTTTATTTTAAATTCAGTTATCCCCCAGTCTTGCACCAGTGTTATTACGATAGTATTATAATAGTGTGAGGTTTAAAAATTGTAGACTTTTGATGGAATTGTTTTTAGTTTCCGGTTTTGATAAAAATTTTTTAGTTTTTTACGGCGCCATCAAAAGATAAAACTAGTGATTTGGAGCGAAAATTGGTAATTAGAAATAGTAACTTAAGATATTTAGTATAAAACTTGATATTTTACTGAGATAAGCATAGCTATAGTAATATAGTAGAGTGTAATATCTTAAGACAAAGTGCGAGTAATGGAAGAGGAGAATATTATTAGAAGATAAACCATAGTATAGTTTTAACTTAAAAAATTATGAAAACAAATAATAGAAAAAAAAGGCGAGATTCGCAAGCTATAAAAAAGAGCAATCAATTAGAATATATCATTAGAGGTTTTGATAATAAAAGAAGGATCGATATTATTTTTCTATTAGATCAAACACCAGAACTTTCCGTATCCGATATAGTGGAACATTTTCAAATTAGTTTTACGGCTGTGTCTAATCATTTATTAAAAATGATGAGTCGTGGGTTGATTATGAAAAGAAATGATCAAAGAGAAGTAAGACATGCCTTAACCACTAAAGGAAAGATGGTCGCTAGATT
>CAZRER010000006.1:1906-18233 GCA_964599525.1 uncultured Bdellovibrionales bacterium | reverse complement strand
GAGAGTTATTATCAATTAAAGCATCCACGGCCTCCTGCAACATCCTTTTTTCGTTCCTTTGAATAACTTCGGGAGCATTTAAATCTATCAATCTTTTCAACCGATTGTTACGATTAATAATCCTTCGATATAAGTCATTTAAATCAGAAGTAGCAAAATGTCCACCATTTAATTGCACCATTGGGCGCAAATCTGGTGGCATTACTGGGATATAAGTCAACATCAACCACTCCGGTTTAATACCAGCTTCTAAAAATCCGTTTAATAATCTTAATCTTTTAGACAACCTATTTTTGTCAATACTTTTACTTTCCGCCATTGCTGTTTTAATATTTTTTACCTCTTTCTGTAAATCAACATCTGACAACATTTTATAAATAGCTTCCGCTCCAATCATGGCTGTAAAAATTTGTCCACAATTACGAGATAAATTATAGTATTCCGATTCAGATAAAATTTGTCCCTTCTGTAACTTCTTAATATCAGCCATCAATTCTTGATATTTCTTCTTGAAAACACTTCTTTCGCTAGCAGTTTTTGCTCCATTCACTGCAGTCTTTTCTTCGTTTTTAAGATTATTTAATGCTTCTTTTCGAGCTTCTTTATCTATATCTGTAACAATATAACTAGCAAAATAAATTACTCGTTCTAATTGCTGGACAGACATATTCAAAACTAAACCTACTCGTGAAGGTACTCCTCTTAGAAACCAAATATGTGAAACAGGCACAGCTAAAGCAATGTGCCCCATTCTTTCTCGACGAACACTTGATTTAGTAACTTCTACGCCGCATTTATCACACACAATTCCCTTATGCTTGATTTTTTTATATTTTCCACAAGAGCATTCCCAGTCTTTAGCTGGTCCAAAAATTTTTTCACAAAACAATCCATCTTTTTCAAATTTTTGAGTACGATAATTAATTGTTTCTGGCCTAAGAACTTCTCCACTAGACCAACTCAAAATAACTTCTGGCGAGGCAATTTTAAGTTGTATTGCGTCGAAATCTAGGATACTAAAGGTGTTATTGTTTTTATTTGCCATATGCTTATGATTAATTTATAAAAGAGTTAAATTATTTATTATCAGTCTCGTTAGTTTCATCATCTACTGATTTATTGATTTTTTCTATTAACTTACCATTTCTCAAAAATTTCATTTCCAACGACAATGCTTTTAATTCATTAACGAGTACATGGAAAGATGCTGGAATACTAGGTGTTTGTATTCTCTCGCCCTTGATAATTGCCTCATAGGCTTTAGATCTTCCTAAGACATCATCTGATTTAATCGTTAGCATTTCTTGCAAAGTATAAGCTGCTCCATGGCCTTCTAATGCCCAAACTTCCATTTCACCAAATCTCTGTCCCCCAAACTGAGCCTTTCCTCCTAACGGTTGTTGAGTTATCAAAGAGTATGGTCCAATTGAACGAGTGTGTATTTTATCTTCAACTAAATGATTTAATTTCATGATATACATATAACCAACCATAGTTTTTTGATTAAAGTGTTCGCCAGTTCTTCCATCAGTTAACTGAATTTTACCATTTTCTGGTAAATCTGCCTTCTTTAGCTCTTCTTTTATTTGTGTTTCTGTTACTCCATCAAGTGCTGGAGAGGCTGCTTTATAGCCAAGTTTAGAAGCTGCCCAACCAAGATGAGTCTCTAAAATTTGACCAATATTCATACGAGAAGGAACTCCTAAGGGAGTAAGTACAATATCAACAGGTGTTCCATCTGGCAAATATGGCATATCTTCTACAGCCGCTATCTTAGAAATAACACCCTTATTTCCATGACGACCAGCTAATTTATCACCAACGGATATTTTTCTTAATTTTGCGACTGAAATTTGTATTTGTTGAATAACCCCTGCTGGAAGTTTATCTCCTTTTTCTCGAGAAAATATTTTAATATCCACAACCTTACCCCTTTTACCATGTGGTAAATATAAAGAAGTATCTTTAACATCTCTAGATTTATCTCCAAAAATTGCTCTCAATAACCTTTCTTCTGCTGTTAAATCCCCCTCCCCTTTTAGGGTTATTTTTCCAACAAGTATATCCCCAGAACTAACTTCAGCACCAATTCTAATAATACCATCTTTATCTAGATTTTTTAATCGTTCATCTCCAATATTGGGAATATCCCTAGTAACATTTTCCGGACCAAGTTTTGTTTCTTGAACATCTATAGAAAATTCATCAATATGAATAGAACTATAGGCATCTCTTTCCACAACTCTTTCTGAAAGAATAATAGCATCTTCATAATTATAACCACTCCAAGGCATAAAAGCAACAAGCATATTTTGCCCCAAAGCTAATTCACCATGATCAGTTGACGCTCCATCAGCTAATAAATCTTTTTTCTTAACAACTTGGCCGAGTTTCACCCTCGGTACCTGATTTAAACTTGTGAAAGCATTGGATTTAGCAAAACTTTGCAAAACATATTTTCGCTTATCTGTCTTTCCAATTTTCTTATTTTCTTTTATAACAATATGATTAGAATCAACTTCAACGACAGTTCCAGCCTCTTTCGCCAAAACTACTTGTCCTGAATCGGCAGCTGCCTTATCCTCCAAACCAGTTCCCACATATGGTGCCTGTGGTTTAATACAAGAAACAGCCTGTCGTTGCATGTTTGAACCCATTAAAGCCCTGTTGGAATCATCGTGCTCTAAAAAAGGTATCAAGGCTGTTGCAATGGAAATACATTGTTTAGGTGATACATCAATATAATCTAATTTTTCCGCCTCAATTGTAGATGGCTCATTTTTAACCCTTGCTTCCACAATTTCTTGCGTTATATTATCGTTATCATCTATAATTATTCCAGCATGGGCAATATTTTTCTCACCCTCAACAATAGCATTCACATAGTCAACTTGCGAAGTGATAAAAGGCAAAACTTTAATAGTGTCTTTTTTTGACTTAGAAACCATTTTCACATTCTCTTTGGTAATTTTATCTCCTTTTTTAAAAATAAGTTTTCCCTTAGTGTCGTTAACACTTTCTCTAATTATCCTACCAATCAATTCTTTTTCTGAAAATGTTTTTTTAATGGTATGTCCAACGACTCGATAGGGAGTTTCGATAAATCCATATTCATTTATTTTTGCATAGCAGGCAAGGTGCCCTACTAATCCAATATTTGGACCCTCTGGAGTTTGTACTGGACAAATTCGTCCATAATGTGAAGTATGCACATCACGAACTTCAAAACCAGCTCTTTCCCTAGTCAACCCTCCTGGACCCATGGCACTTAATCGTCTCTTGTGTTCTAACTCTGCCAAAGGATTAACTTGATCCATAAATTGTGACAACTGTGATGAAGAAAAAAATTCTTTAACTGCGGCTACTACTGGACGAGAATTTATTAATTGAGCATGCACAACATTATTAACATCACAAGAACTCATTTTATCTTTAATGTTTCTAGCCATTCTCATTAAACCAACCCGCACTCTTGATTGGATTAATTCGCCAATTCCTCTTAATCTCCTGCTTCCAAGATGATCAATATCATCTGGTTCAGCCATTGGATCATTGTTTAGATTAATAATTTCTTTAATGATTTCAATAAGTTCTTCAGTTCCCAAAAGTCTATTATCAAGATTTTTTTCATCCTTACTCATTCCCAATCTAAAATTTAATCTATAACGACCAACTTTACCAAAATCATATCTTTCATGATCGAAAAATACACTATCAATCATTTGTTTAGCATTTTCCACGGTAGCTAAATCTCCTGGCCTAAACCTTTTATAAATTTCCTTATAGGCCTCCATTTCATTTTTAACAGGGTCTTTCATTAAAGTTTCTTCAATAAAATTTATTTCTCCATTATCAACTTCTTCAAAAGTCTCCCTAATTTCTTTATCTGTTTTTAAACCAAATACTCGCAACAAAGAAGTTACTGGGATTTTTCTTTTTCGATCAACCCTAACCCAAAGAACTCCATTAAAATCCGTTTCTATTTCTAACCAAGCTCCCCTATTGGGAATAATTTTTGCTCCGAAAGTTTTCTTTCCTTTAATATAATCTGCCGTAAAAAATACGCCCGGACTTCTAATAAGTTGAGATACAATAACCCTTTCCACTCCATTTATAATAAATGTTCCTCGATCTGTAATTAAGGGTAGGTCAGTTAAAAATATCTCTTGCTCTCGAACTTCGCCAGTTTTTTTAAATAAAATACTAGCGCTAATTCGCAAAGGAGCCTCGTAAGAGATGTTTTTATCCTTAGCCGTTGCTTCATCGTATTTTGGCTCATCTAGGTAATAATCCCCTAAAGATAATTCCATCTCTTTTCCAGTAAAATCGCTTATCGGAAAAATCTCCTCAATAACTTCTCTTAGCCCTTCCTCCAAAAACAAATCATAGGATCTCGTTTGAGATTCAATTAAATCTGGCAAAGATACCATTGATTGTCTCTTAAAGAATTTTCTTTTAGAAAGACTAGAGTGAGTACTAAATAAAGAACGCACTGCTATCTTCTTTTTTGTAGATGTACTTTTATTGATTTTTTTGTTCATAGACTATACGTATTTAATAACTTATTTAAAATGGAATGATTATAAAATTACACAAGCAAAAAAGAATCAGTTAAACTGATTTTATTTTGATGCTAAATTATTTAAAAATTTTGTCCCCCAAACATAAAAAAGAGGATTAATACCAAATTTAGTAGTACTTTTAAACTAATAAATTACAGTATTTAATATTATATTGTGCCTTTTCAAAAAGTACACAATCATTTCTCTGACGAATAGAATCACCCAAAGAATTCGTCATTTTAAATAAAAAGATGAAATCATTTATTACCCCCCTACACCACAGGGGAAAACAACTACACAATAAATGCTAGTTTATAAATTTAATTATACCCCTAAAAAAAAATCTGTCAAGGTTTAATTTTGTAACAATTTTCCAATTTTATCTGCTGATTTTTTCCAGGAGTATTTTCTAATATTTTTTAATCCTTGCTCTGTAATATCCGTGTGTAATTCCCTATCTTTTAAAATTTTATTAGCTAATTTTGCTATTTTATTTGGCTTTTCTGGATTTACTAAAATTCTTTGATCTCCAGCCACTTCCTTTGTTGGACTTCTATCGGAAGTTATTACCGGCGTACCCACACTTTGCGCTTCCAAAATTGGAATACCAAACCCTTCAAATAATGAGGGATAAATAAAAATATCTGCCTGCTTTAAATATGACCACTTCTTCCTTTCGTCAATAAAGCCAAGTTCTACAATATCGCTTTTAAATTTAGATTGATTAATAGCTTGCTTGATTTTATCATAGCCATAACCCTGTCCTCCAGCTAACAATAATTTTCCTTTATAATTATATTTATTTTTAAAAATATTAAAGGCTTTTATAATTCCAGTTATATTTTTTCTTTCCTCTAACCTTCCTATAAAAAATAAAAAATTCTTGTATTTTACTTTGAGAGTTTTATAATTTTGACTAGCCTCTAAATTAAACCCATTTCCAATAACTATAATCTTACCACTTTTGATATTATACAAATTAATTAAATCATTTTTTGTTTTCTCAGAAACGGCAATTATTTTTCTGGCCCAACGACAACTTTTTTTAATAAAAAACTTATGAAATAACCTTGATCGCCAAGAATAACTTTCTGGCGAAAATTCATACTCCAGGCCATGAACTACCACAAAACTTCGTTTAGGATGAATTAATGGTATGGTGTGGGCTGGAACTAATAAAATATCTACTGGATTAATTAGCAATTCTAGACTTAGGGCTAGCTGCGTCCATAAATATTTCCAGGGTAATATTTTTATCTGCCACTTTTTCGGCAAATCAAAATCTACCTGTTCATCTCCACCAGGACGAGTATACAAAACAACTTGCCGGTCTTTTAATTCTCCCCGCAAGTTTTTAATAATTTGATAAGAATATTCTTCTATCCCCGTTCGCTCCTTAACAAAAGCTCGCGAAGCATCAATGCCTACAATCATATAGCAAACTTAAAGTTTAAATCTTTGTTATTCCTACAAATCTATCTAGGCTGATTCGCCTAGGGCGGACAAATCTATATTATCTTCCACAGGTATGACAAATTTATGAAGACTTTAATTGTAAATTTATACTGAGTTTGCAGATTCGTAGTTAGCTAATTTATTTCGCTAAAATCGTCCTTTTATATAAATCTAAATTTTCCAAAGCTAGTCCAGTTCCTTTGGCTACGCAATTCAAAGCATCGTCGGCCACGTAGCAAGGAACACCAATTGTTTTAGTTATTAATTTGTCTAGATTTTTAATTAAAGCTCCGCCACCTGATAAAATCATTCCCTTGTCCATAATATCCGCTGCTAATTCTGGGGGAGTTTCCTGTAAAACTTTTCTAATGGCATTTATGATTTCCATTAACTCATCTTTCATAGCCTCGGTAATTTCATTCGAAGAGACTCTGACTGTTCTCGGCAGACCTCCAATTAAATCCCGCCCCCGAACTTCTACATATTTTTCTTTAATTTGAGGCATAGCATTTCCCGTACTAATTTTAATGTCCTCGGCTGTCCTTTCTCCAATGGCTAGCCCATGTTTCTTTTTAATGTATTGAGCAATGGCTGAATCTAATTTATCCCCACCAACTCTAGCACTGTGTACTGAAACAACTCCTCCCAAAGAAATTACAGCCACCTCTGCCGTTCCACCACCGATATCCACAATCATATTTCCATTAGCACTATTAATAGCCACTCCAGCACCAATAGCCGCCAAGACCGGTTCGGTAACAATGTAAGCATTTTTTGCTCCCGCTTTCAAAACCGCTTCCGTAACGGCTCGTTTCTCTGTGGAGGTTACCCCGGCTGGAATTGATACCAATACATCCGGCTTAACAAATCTTATTCTAGGCATTACTTTATTTATAAAATACCGCAACATCGCTTCAGTTACTCGGTAGTCAGCAATGACACCATCTTTTAGTGGACGATAAGCAGTAATAAGATCCGGTGTTCTCCCAATCATTTCTTTGGCTTCATTTCCAACAGCCAGCACCTGATTATTGTCAGTAGTAATAGCTACTACTGAGGGTTCATTTACCACAATACCTTTCTTAGGTATAAAAACCAAAGTGTTCGCCGTTCCTAAGTCTATTCCTATTTTTTTTACTAACATAAAAATTAATTTTCAATTTCTAATTTTCAATTTCTAATTTTCAATTTCTAAACAATTTTCAGTTTTAATAAAATAATTTCCAAACCCATTTTTGACTATTTTTAAAATTAAAAAATTAAGCCATTAAACATTGTTTGAGAATTTTAAATTTAAAATTAAAAATTTGTTTCTACTCCTTCATCCTATCATCTTTATTAATAAATTTCAAATTTTATAAAAATGTGCTAAAATAATAAAGTGATTCAAGAAGATATATTTTGTAAATAAATTATCTAAGATGAAAAAATACAAAACTATAATTATAGGGGGAGGAATTTCTGGAATTGGTTGTGCCTATAACTTAATTAAAAATAAATATTATAACTTTAAGATAATTAGCCCAGATATCGGTGGACGCATCATAGAATCAGATAGCAAAGAAGTTGAGTATGGAGCATACTATGTTATGGACATTTACCATAATGTAAAAGAGTTTGTTAACATCGGACATAGAATATATTCCACCCGCATAATGTTTCACAACAAGAAAAGAATTTATACATTATTTAACAAAAAAATATTAAAAAATATAAAGGAATTAATTAGATTTCTTATCATATTACATAAGTTTAAAAGACATTATAGCTCTTTCAAAAAATGTAATTTATATCAATCACAAATAAACTGTTTAAGGAATGATTCCTATTTATGGAGTTTATACCACCAACAGGCAACTGATTTCATCAAAAAACATAAAATATCAAATATTATATATGACTACATGGCTGAGGTTTTACATGGTACAACATTCGTTCCAATAAAAAAACTGAATGCCTTTACCTTTTTACATTTTTCATTGCCATTGATAGTCCCAATCTATGAATTCTCCTTTAAAAAAGAAAAGCTATTGAGAATATTAAAGAAATATTTCATAAAAGACCAGGTACACCAAATTAAATATGACAACGAAAAATCTTTATATCAAATTATCACCAAAAAAAAGAAAGTATACTATTCTCAAAATGTTGTTATAGCCACTCAACCACATATTGCCAAAAAATTATTGAACATTAAACAACAAATTAAAGGTCCGGCTAATGCCCACATGTTTCATATCGTCGGTGAATTAACTAATGAATGGAATGGAAAAGATCTACACCTTTTTAGAGATGATAAAAGATTACTAGCTATAGCCCATCAAGCAAATCATTCTTTTCTACTATATTCAATACACAAAGATTTGAATATCAAAAAATATTTTCACAACTATAAAATTATAAAACATAAATTATGGAAGCCTGCTTTTAATATAAGCGGTAGTGAATTATTAAAATTCAATCAAGGAAAAAATTTATATTTAATCGGAGATCATAATGTGATTGGAATAGAACCATCTTATATATATGGTAAATATTGTGCTAATAAAATCTTAGGTAAAACTAAAGATTAAATTAATTTATAAATAAATAATAAAATGAAAAACAAAGAATATGATGTAATAATAGTTGGTGCTGGTCTTGGTGGATTATATCTTGCTAATTTACTTAGCAACAGCAACCTAAAAATTTTATTAATAGAAAAAAGAGACACCATTAAAACATTAACCAAAAATTATTTTGGCACCTTCCAAGAAGATGTTGAAAAGCATGACCTAACACCATATGTTCTATATAAATGTGGTTGGAGTATGTATTCAACTAAAAATAAATATTTCAATAAACTTACCGGAAGAAAATTATGTATACTGGAGATGAATAAATGGGCTCAAAATTTAAAATTAAATTGCGATATATTATTAAATACAGAAATTATTAACATTCGCAAATCGACAAATAAATTGTCTGTTATTAATCAAGACTACCAAGAATATTCCGCAAAAATTGTTGTTGACTCTACTGGTATTGCCCAGGTTATCTCAAAAAAAATTGGAATTCCTGATAGTAAAATAGACTTTTTAAATTATGTATATATAATGAAAAATCACTCTTTAAAAAATAAATCGGAAATGTTTTATTTTCAAGATGCCACCTTAACCAATTGTGGTGGCTGGTTTCACACCTTAGAAGATGGGAAATGCTTAGTTGGATGTGCTGAATATACAACGCCAAAATCATTAGGTCCAAAAGAATTAAAAAAACGTCTAAACTCTTATATTAAAAATTTTAAACCATTAAATAAATATCTCAAAAATGCTACCATAGAAGAAGAATTATGCATGGCTGGTCCAACAACCACCGCCCACTCATCTGTTGCTGAGGATAATTATATAGCTATCGGTGATGCTGCTGGTGCTGGTGGACCATTTATAGGTGATGGCTTTAGAATGGCATTAGCCATGGCACAATCAGCAAATGAAACAATTAGACAAGCTTTTAAAAAAAACAATTTCACAAAGAAAGCACTTAATATGCATAGCGTCAATTTTAATAATGAGTTCAAAAAATGGTATAAATGGTCTTACCTATTCAGATTTATCTATATAAGATACTTCACAAATAAAGAATTAAATATCTTACCACAAAGACTAAAAAATAATATTTCTGATGATGATTATTACGCTATTTTGAGGTCAAAGTTTACTCTTAAAATTATATTAAAACTATTTAATATAAAATTATTTTTGTTAACATTGAAGAATATAATGATTTATCACATTTTACAACCACTTCATATTACCAAACTAAACACTAGACCTGAAATACTAGATAAGAAATAATTTATTCAATAAAACAATAGAACAATAAAACAAAAGTTTACAAAGATTATTTCCACCCTTTTACTTCCAAGCCGTTGGCGGCGGCGTTGCGTTGAGCATCTTGTTTGGAAGCACCTTCTCCTTCGGCAATTTTTTCTTCATTCACAAACACTCCAACCCTAAATGTTTTATCGTGATCAGGTCCCCATTCTTTTATAACTTCGTAGTGTGGAGTTACCTGCATTTCTTCTTGAGCTTTTTGTTGAAAATAACTCTTAGCATCAAGGTAAATTTTATTTTTAATAATATCTGCTAACTTATTGATGATATTTGTATTAATAAACTTCTTAACGGGTTCATAGCCTTGGTGATGCCTGGGCCAGCTAATAAATGGGCCAACCAAAGATTAGAAAAAAATATTTATTTAGCCTCAGACTATAATATTTGTAGACTAGAAGATTCCTATCTCACAGGAGTTTATGCAGCGAAACAGCTATTAAACCAAAAATAGTATAGACCATTAAAATCTATATTTCCTACAAAACTTCATTCTATCCTTCATCCAATTTTGCAAAGATAATTTGTTTGTAGTTTTTGCAGAAGTCGTCTACAAAATTTTGCTCTTTAAAAAAGTTTTTTAAATCGTGAGATAATTTCTGAGAAGTAATATTTTTTTCGATTCGCTTTTTTAACTCTTGATACAATTTATTTTTATTTTCAATATCAATACTCTTTTTTAAATTTTTGTAATTTGGCTCAATCTTTTTTTCTAAATACCAATATAGATCATAAAAATCTCGACCTTTGATATTAACTTCGTTATTTTTTCCAGAAAACCACTCTCTTAAAAATATTGCATTTAACTTTCCTGTCATTAGAAAACTAAGACTGTATCTTCGAATAATGAAATTGTATCCATACCTAAATACAGACTGAACTTCAACTTCTGGAGTAATGAAACCAGTTTCAGTAGGCTCAATTTTTACATACAATAAATCACTCTCGGAATTATTAGTAATCCCCAACTCTTTTAGGATGGGAAATTTTAAATAAATTCTTCTGTCCCCCTGGATTTTAATTTCTACATCAAATAAAAAATCTCTTTTAAAATACTTTTGAATATCCCTTGCCAATTCTTCAATGTTAAATTTTTTCCAGTCACTTTTTTTTAAATCAAAATCTAAATCTTCTGACATTCTAGGCAAATCAAAACAAACCCTCAGACAAGAACCTCCTGTAAAAATTAAACTTTTGTATTTTTTATTATTATAAATAAAATTGAGAACAGGAAATTGCAAATATTCTTTTAAGATATTTTTAATCAGAAAATTTGGAGTCCCTTTTCTCTGTTCTTCAATGACTATTTTTTTTAATTCTTCTTTAAACATAATATTTTAATTCTATCAACTTAAAAACCTCTACCACCTTTCTGCTATTTGTAAATTTTAAATACTCCTTTGATTCTCTGAATTCATTTGGGCTTATATTTTCCCAATTTAACCTTAGCGCTTCGATTGCCGTACTATTCACATCAACATCTTTCAAAAATCTAAAATATAAAAAATCAAATAACGCCTTAGGCTTTGTTGCCTCTGCGTATACTAACTCACCATCTTGTATTTTTTTATATCCTTTAAATATTTTTTTTGAAATTGAATAATATCTAAAAATACCCAGGTCATTTTTAATCTTCCTTGTTTTTTTGGTAGTTACGGATGTGATAATTTGTATTGGCTCAGATAAAATTTGATATTTAGCTAAAATATATTCCGCAGATAAATACGACGGCTGAACTATTTGGCCTGCTATATACTCTAGATATTTATCCCTCTCACTTATGATTTGCAACCCCTCTCCTATGACATACAGCCCTTTCTTTAATGAAATCAACCTTCCGGATTTTATCCAATATTTGATATTTGCATCTAAAACATCCTCTTTCGGCTCAAGAGTCTTGAGAAGTTCCTTATTTAACACAACTAAATTTTTTGTGTTTTCTTTTAAAAAGTTGAATTTCATTGTGTCTATTCTATTTAACTGTTTCTTAATTAGTATATTTATTATACTATTTTAGAAACAACCTGTCAATCATTTACAAAGTAACCTTCCCTCTCTCCCCATCCTACAAATCTATTTATTTCCACCCTTTTGCTTCCAAGCCATTGGCGGCGGCGTTGCGTTGGGCATCTTGTTTGGAAGCACCTTCTCCTTCGGCAATTTTTTCTTCATTCACAAACACTCCAACCCTAAATGTTTTATCGTGATCAGGTCCCCATTCTTTTATAACTTCGTAGTGTGGAGTTACCTGCATTTCTTCTTGAGCTTTTTGTTGAAAATAACTCTTAGCATCAAGATAAGTTTTATTCTTAATAATGCTAGTTAATTCACTTATAATATTTTTAGTAATAAATTTCTTAACTGGTTCATACCCTTGATCTAAATACATTGCGCCAATGATGGCCTCCATCATATTTGCCAACCGATAGTTTCGCGCCCTTCCCGTGTCTTTGCTTTCCCCCTTGGACATCTTTAAAAATTTTTCGATATCCAATTTATCAGCAACTTTTGCTAAATTTTCTCCTTTTACCAAAGCTGCTCTCCAGTTAGTCAACTCCCCTTCTTGATTAGTATAATTACCAAATAAATATTCAGTAACAACCAATTCTAAAACTGCGTCTCCTAGAAATTCCAATCGTTCGTTATGACTTATATTCAAATTACGATTTTCATTTAAATAAGAACGATGCGTCAATGCTTCTTGTATTAAATTTTGATTTTTAAATTCAATACCTACAATTTTTTCTATTTCTTTGAAATTACTCATTTATTTTTTTAGATAAAAATATCGCTACCCAAAAATATTTTTCAAGCAAAGATATGTTTATCAATATTAAATCATTTAGCTTAAGTGCATAGATTTCTAAAAAAATTTTATACTTAGTCTTTGAGGTATTAATTAACAAGCCTAATTTTTCTTTTTCTTGATATTCTTTTTCATCGGTTCTCCCAGTTCTTTGTAAACAGTTCCCAAAACGCCATTTACAAATCTACCAGAATTTTCTCCGCCAAATGTCTTAGCTAGCTCAATAGCTTCATTTATAGCCACCCTAGGTGGTGTTTCCTTATAATCAACAAACATTAATTCGTAAATACCCAATCTAAGAACATTTCTATCTATAGTCGTAATCTGATCCAATGGCCAATCAGGTGCACACTCTTCTATAATCGGATCTATTTTATTTTGTTTATCAATAACACCTTTAACCAAATTTACTATAAATTTTATTCCCTCTTTAGTTTTGCCAATATCATTACCACTATTAATAAATTTAGCCGTATTATTTTTAATAATCTCTTCAATATTTCTACTTCTATCTTGCGTACTATTAAAATCCCACTCATAAAGTGATTGCAAAGATATTATTCTAGCTAAATGACGAGATATCATCTTAAAATTAAAGTATTTATGTTTATTGGATACATCCTTAAGCTTTAAACAATGTCTACAAAATTATTATTTTGCAACGTCAACAACTTTTTTCTCTTTGTAATATCCACAATAAGGACACGCTCTATGCGGTAAAATTTCTTTTTTACAATTTGAACATAAAATAAGTTGTTTTGTTTGGACTTTAGTGTGCCCGCCTCTTCGTCTTCTGGTTCTACTTCTTGTTTGTCTTTGCTTTGGTACTGCCATATCAATTAAATTATCTTTTAACTTGGAATAATCTGATTCCCAACTTTATTTATCTTAGCACGCATTCTATAATAATGCAAGCCTTCCGAAGTTATCCCACAGTAAAAAAATCTCTTGACGATTATTTTTTTTGGTATATAATAAGAAGGTGTTATCAGAATAAAAACATTTCAACTATTTTAAGTAATTTTTTAAACTTAAAACATGCGGGTATGGTATAATGGCTATTACATCAGCCTTCCAAGCTGATGATGCGGGTTCGATTCCCGCTACCCGCTCAGATAAATTAAAATAGGACTGTGCTAAAAAGTATGGTCCTATTTTAATATTTAAGAGATAGCGAGAATCGAAGAACTCGAGTTGAAACCGCGCAAATAACTCGAAAAAAAATTCCCATTAAGCCGACTTTAAAACTTCAACAATTTTCCCATTAATTATAAATTGGTCTTGAGGTGTTAAATAAATTGGTTTAAATTCTTTTTTTGATGACTTTGGAAAGAGACCAATTTTATCGCCTAGGTACCACAAAGCTTTAACAGTTGCCAATCCATCAATTACAGCTAACACTGGCACATCCTTATCTTTTTTGTCTGGCTGATAGGAAGAATCTACTAAAACATAATCATTTTCCTCAATATTTTTACCATTTATTTCATACCTATTCATAGAGTCACCAGAAACCTGCACAGCAAAAATGTTTTCAATTTTTCCTCTTATAATACTTTTAGAAATTTTCAGTGTTCCCTGCAAATATTCATCGGCAAAAATACTAGCCACTCCACAATTAGCCCCTCCATAAATAGGAATATCCACAAAAGCTTTTTTAAATCCATCTAAAATTTCTAATTTCTTAGTGCTTTTATTCCTACGAATTAATTTTTTATTTTCTAATTTCTCCAAATAAACTGCAATGCTCCTTGAACTTTTAAAATCAACTCCAAATTCTCTTACTCCCAACATTAATTCACGAATCGTTGGCATTTTTCCATAGGTCCTATAAAACCTATTCAAAGCTTTAAAAACAGCATCTTCTTTTTTATTTAACCTTGCTTGCATAATTTTATTTTGTTTACTCTGTTTACATTCTTAAGTATAATATATTGTAAAAAAATTGTCAAACTGTAAATTTGTAGGGATCAGTCTCATCACCATTTCTCTTTGCTAAAGTTAAATTTCTGCTTACTAACTAAAAACACACCTCTCTTGTCGGGTGTGTTTTTAGTTGTAAAATTTCTTTATCTCACTCTAATTACTACATACTTAGTAGTTTTATTACCAGCCTTGTCATAAGCTCTGACCTTTAGAGTGTGTAGTCCTCTAGGAGTATCCTTCGGAATTATAAAGCTAGATTTTTTAGTTTTTACTTTTTTACCTAAGAAATAATACTTGTAATATTTTATTTTATTTTTTTTCTTTGTCTTAACCTTTTTACTTTTGCTATCAGTAGCTTCAAAGTGAACTACATTGCCTCGATACTTTGTGAGAAAGCTCGGCAAGTGAATAAATCTAGGTTTTCTAGTGTCTATTTTTATATAATATCTACTAGATTCCCCAATGTAATCTCCAGCCGCATTGAAATATTTAAATCTTAGTTTATGCTTTCCTGATTTTTTTATTTTTACTTTCATTTTCCACTTTCCGTCGCTTCCTATGGTTGCCGTCTCTTTTAAATCACCATCAACATATATTTCAACTCGACCACCAGCCAAATCATCTATATCTCCCTTGAAAGATAGTTTTTTCTTCCTGATATAAACTTTCTTATGCTTTTTTAATTTAATTTTTTTACCAACTCCCTTAAGTTTAACCTTCGGAGTAAAATTATTGACATCAACACCACCTGCTGCTGGTGCAGTATAAGTACAAGATTCTGAAAGAACTGGACTAACCCCACCAACACAACCACTTGGAATGGAAGTTAACACTGTTCTGGTTCTAGTATTACTCGGCTGACAAGATCCCCAGGAAGAATAAGTATATGAAGTACAAGTTGGAGCATTTACTTCAAAATTTGTCACATTTAATATGCTAGAAGTATTTCCCGCCGCATCAGTAACTGTAATTGTACAATTACTGTGAGTTCCATTTGCTAAGGTATTGAAGGTAATAGTATTTGATCCATTTACGGCACTAGTGGTCGAGCTAGAGCAATCTCCTCCATAAGTTATTGTTCCAGCCTCATTTGAGGTGAAAGTATAGTCTGGAGTTGTGTCACTAGTTGGAGTAGTTACTGCTGTTTGCTCTGATAAAGTTGGTGCCGTGGTATCAATTGTAAAACTAGGAATACTTAAAGTATTAGTATTTACGGTTCCATCATTAACTGTTAAGGTACAGTCTGTATAAGTTCCTTCAGTGAAAGCTGTTGTGGCTGTAACACTATTATTACCTAGACCTACACCGTCTACTGTTTCAGAAAAATGTCCATCACAAGAACCACCCCAATCAGCTGTACCTAAGCCACCATTTAAATTGACTGCACTAAATACATAAGTTGGATTAGTATTATTACTTGGAGTAGCAATTGGAGCCACGTCTGTTATTGTTGGTATGACTACTTCAAAACTACTCACCTGCAAAACGCTAGATTCATTTCCTGCTACATCAGTAACTGTAATTGTACAATTACTGTGAGTTCCATTTGCTAAGGTATTGAAGGTAATAGTATTTGATCCATTTACGGCACTAGTGGTCGAGCTAGAGCAATCTCCTCCATAAGTTATTGTTCCAGCCTCATTTGAGGTGAAAGTATAGTCTGGAGTTGTGTCACTAGTTGGAGTAGTTACTGCTGTTTGCTC
>CAZRER010000006.1:0-1806 GCA_964599525.1 uncultured Bdellovibrionales bacterium | reverse complement strand
TGAAAGTATAGTCTGGAGTTGTGTCACTAGTTGGAGTAGTTACTGCTGTTTGCTCGGTAAGAACTGGAGCCGTAGTATCTATCACAAATTCCGGAATGTGGAGTAAATTAGAATCATTTGTTCCATCATTTACTTGCAGGGTACAATCAGAATAAGTACCCTCGCTAAAAGCAGTTGTTGCTGTAATGGGATTGTCCCCATTCACAATAGCATCTGTTGTTGTCGGAAAATGAGTGTTACAACTTCCACCCCAAGTAGCTGTTCCTGTATTACCCGCCAAATCAACTGCCGTAAAAGTATATACTGGTGTATTATCATTATTAGGAGTTGTAATTGAAGTAGCGGTAGAAATACCTGGCATACTATTACTATACGTTAAAGTTTCACCAGTTATTGTTCCTAACGCTAATGCGTGCCCCGTATCATCAGATAATTCCAATTCTAATCCATTATTACTGTCACCATCGTCACCTCGAATAGTTAGACTAGCTGTTCCACTTGTAAATCCAGCCGTAGTCTTTACATGTATAGTAGCTATATGAACGTTACTCCCATTAGCATACCAACTATCATGAGATGAACTAAATGCACCAATACAAGCAAAACGATAATGTCCGTTAGCTATATCAGTATCATTAACCATGCAATTATAATGAGTTGTATCTGCTCCTGCATCAAGACCATTATCTGCAGTACCAATAGCGGTATTAACAGTTACTTTTGCTGGGTCAAAATCTAAAAACATATTAAAAGCTCCTATTTTTTTACTGTTAGTATCTAAATGGACTTCTATATCGAATTCAGTAGAAGCTCCAATATTTTTAGAAGCTGGTGTTAACGAAACATCACCTTCTGCAGCTAGGGCAATATTATTTACAAAAAATGCAACCAACATAATAATAACTCCTAAATAGATTTTCTTCATTTGTTTTATTTTTATTTTATTAATTATATATTTAATACTTTTACAATATCACACTAGCACAAAGATAGCAACTGAAAGTTACCCACAACTACTTTATTACTATATTTTTTTGTAAATAATCTATATCAAATGACTTGCCCAAATCACTAGCCAACTCATTTACCTTTAGCCAATCAAAATTTGTATCAATTTGAAACTTTTTTACCGCCGTTAAATTAATTATTGCCAAATTTGTTCTTTGTCCCTTGGCATGATTTGTTGCTGTTATTCCGGCGAATCTATAACTCCCTTTAGAAACATCATTTGGATTAGCCATTATCATATATTTTAAAGTATCATTTCCGGGCATTAAACCATTTTCACCTTTTTTAATATTAATAGTTACATTTTTTGGGTCAAATTTAAAATACATATTGAAAGCCCCTATCTTTTCTCCAGCTGTATCAGCATAAATTTTAGCTTCAAAATTATCTCCAGCTTTCAGTTCTTTTTTATCAAATTCCACCCACACTTGTCCACCCTTTATTACTTCCTTATTTTTAGCTACCCTTTTCTTACTAGTAACGCCTGAAACATTATCACTTTTTGTCTTTCCTATATTTATATTCTTCGTGCCATTTCCAAATATAGTATAGCCAACAAAAACTATTCCTATAATCAATATCCCCGCTAAAATTTTATCTGTTGTATTATTTAATTTAAGCATTTTTTTAGATTATTTCTTTTACTTAATTATGTTATATTCTAATATATTTAATCTTAACACATTTTTTTAATCTCTCCAAATTTTTTATACCTAAAATTTACGTATTTAAGATTTTAAACTTTTCAGCCGTCTAGGCTGATTACCCGTTTAGGGTGACGACTTTTAACTTTTGACT
>CAZRER010000005.1:0-19352 GCA_964599525.1 uncultured Bdellovibrionales bacterium | reverse complement strand
TCGATGAATTAAAGTGACTTTATTGGCATGTTCTGCCAAAATAAAAACTGCTACCGCTGCTGAATTTCCTCCACCAACAACAACTGCTTCTTTATTTTTGAAAAAAGGTCCATCACAAGTAGCACAATAGGAAACTCCTTTCCCCTTTAATTCTTTTTCTCCAGGAACTCCTAATTTATTACTAATTGTTCCCACGGCATAAACAACTTTTTTAGCTAAAAATTCTTCCCCGTTGTAGCTTTTCAACTTAAAAATTGCATCTTCCTTGGTGATTTTCTGAATTTCTTGGGGAATAATTTCTGCCCCTAAACTTTTAACATGCTCCCCCATCTTTTGGGAAAGCTCAAAACCAGAGATAGAAGTAAATCCTGGATAGTTTTCTATTTTATGCGTTTCATTCATAAACCCACCTAATTCTGTCCCAAATAAAATATGAGGAACTTTATATCGTGACATATAAATAGAAGCACTTAACCCTGCTGGACCTCCACCAACAATGGCTACTTCTTGTATTGTTTTATTTTCCATATTTGTTAAATTTTAATAAATAAGAATCTTAAGGAGCTTAAGATTCTTATCACTTGATTAATTGCTTTAAATTTTACTAAGAATATTAAGCACTTTTCAATTCCTCAATTAAAGCTTCTTTAGATTGAACCCCTACTAATTGTTTAGCTGGTTGTCCATTTTTAAAGATAATTAAAGTCGGAATTGACATTACCCCATATTGACCAGCAGTAGCTGGATTTTCATCAACATTTAATTTTCCAACTTTGGCAAAATCGGCTGCGTCTTTAGCTACTTCTTCTAGTATTGGTCCCATCATCTGACAAGGCCCACACCATGGTGCCCAAAAATCAACAATGACCGGCTTATCTTTTTCGTCTAAAACTTCTTCTTTAAAATTTGCATCAGTTATTTCTAATGGCATACTTTTTTATTTATTACTTATTACTTTGTAATTATAACATATTTAATTATTATGACAATACTTTTATTTCCCCAGCCTTCTAGTCCTATTGGAAAAATCTTTCAAGGCAATTTTAAATTCCTGAGCCGTAAATTCCGGAAATTGTAAATCTGTAAAATACAGCTGAGAATTTTGCGTTTGCCACATCAGAAATCCAGCACTATTATGCGGATCATTTTCTACTCCAGTTCTAATAACCAAATCAATAGTTGGAATAATTTGACTCATTAAATTATTAGCTATTAATCTACTATTAATTTTATCCTTGTCTATGTCATCCTTCTTAATAATATTTTTAACAGCCTCTATTATATCATCATCTCCATTATAAGCCAAAAGAAAATTTAAATTTAACTCAGTATGCTTTTTTGTTTTTTCAATTCCTTCTTCTAAAAGTTTTTTTAATTTACTAGGAAATTGTTCCCTCCATTTACCAATAACATTGATTCTAATATTATTTTTAAAAATTCGTGAATCAGAAATTAACTTCTGAAAATATTTTTCATAAATATCCAGCAAGGCTATTTTTTCTTTTAGTGGTCTTTTGGTTAAATTATCTACGGATGATCCCCAAAAAGAAAGACTTTCTACTCCACTATCAAAAGCCATATTAACTAACTCTTCAAATCTTTGAGCACCCTCATAGTGTCCATCCCAAGGATTTAGTCCTCTTTTTTTAGCCCAACGACGATTTCCATCTGGAATAATCGCAATATGTTTTGGAATATTTTTCATTTATTTAAAATTTTAAGTTGATTGTGAATTTCTACATAAATACTTTTAGAGAGGGGGATGTTTTATTGCCCTCTAAAAATATTTATTAATTTAAAAATCAACATTAAAACATTAAAAATTTGTTATTGAATTATTATTTGTCATTTGTTATTTATATAAATATTTTTGCTTACACATTTCTACTGACTATATACTTTGCAATTCCTTTAAAAAATATCTCTGCTTCTTTGTTTTTAAAGTCTATTTTTTCTAAATTCTCTAAAGCTTTAGTGACCATACTACTTCCTTTCTCTTGAGAATATTTTAATGATCCACTTTCTTTAATAATCGTTCTAAATTCTTCCAATTCTTTCTTATTTAAATCTCCTTTTCCCAATAATTTTTCCATCTTTCTTATTTCCACTTTGGTACCGTTTTTGATAACATAATTTGTTAACAAAGTTCTTTTCCCCTCAATAATATCTGAACCGACCGGTTTGCCAATAGTTTTTTCGTCACCAAAAATTCCTAAAATATCATCTCTAATCTGAAAGGCCTTACCCATTGCCAAAGAGTATTTACTAAAATATTTTTCTGCTTCTTTATCTTTATTTTCTGCTAGAATGCAACCCAAAGCGATGGGCCCATCAAAAGTGTAATAAGCTGTCTTAGCTTCCTGTACTTTTAAAATTTCTTTTTCTGTAGCCTTTCCCTTAAATCCCAAAGTGACATCTCTAATTTGTCCAGGTATGACTTCATAAACAATATTTTGTAATTTTACTAAAGCCTGTAAAATAATTTCTGGGGAAAAGTCTGCTTGAAATAATATTTTATTTCCCAAGGTATAACACAAATCACCAACTACAATTCCCATGGATTGTCCATAGTGCTCTTCATTTTTATTGGGAAAATATTTTTTAGCTATTTTTTCATATTCCTTGTGAATAGTATCTACACCATGCCTTGTGTTATCTCGGTCCATAATATCATCATGAATTAGCAAAAAAGCATGAATTAATTCAATGGACAGAGAGGCTTGTTTAATACCTTTTTTCTTCTCCCCCCCCATAGCTAAATAACCGTAATACAATAAAGCTGGACGTAGTCTTTTTCCTCCAGCCATTATAAATTTTTCAATTGACTTTATAGATTTTACAGCAATAGAATCTATTTTTTGAGCCTGTCTTTTTTCTTGATTAAAATATTTCTGTAGCAATTTATTGACCTCTATTTGATATTCTTTTAACAGTTTTAAGGCTTGTTGGTCGTCGGTCATAATTTTTATTTAATGCTTTAGAGTTTGTAGCGCCAAGGGGAATCCTCTTCGATCCTGGGTTGTGCGGTTTGTCTTCGCTTCGCTACGCCAAACATCGCCCGACCCTTCAATTCCCCACAAAACCCAAGCAGTTGGGTTTCTCTGTCGCTACTCCACTTCATTACGTAGCGCCAGGGGGAATCGAACCCCCGTTACCAGGATGAGAACCTGGCGTCCTAACCACTAGACGATGGCGCCGTATTTTAATTAATAATTAAAAATTAATAATTAAAAATAAATTTACCTTAATTATTCTAAAGTAAAAGGCCCGTTTAGTCAACAATATTTACAATAACCTTCTATCCGCTCTAGGCGGACCTGCCTTGGGCGGATAGATTTGTAGAACTGTAAAATTACCAAAATCGCAAAACATCCTTTACCACTACCACCGCCATTAGCCCTAGCAAAAATATAAATCCTACGGTATTGATTTTTTGCTCTAATTCTTGCTTTAGAGGAGAGCCCTTCAGTTTTTCAATAAGTAAAAATAGAATTCGCCCACCATCCAATCCTGGGAAAGGCAATAAATTAATTACAGCTAAATTAACCGAAAGCATCGCTGTAAACTGTAATAAAAATGCCAAACCTAAAGACGCTGCTTGTCCACTCATTTTAGCAATTCCAATAGGTCCAGTTACATCTCCAGCCACAGATTTGTGCGTGAATGGGCTAGCAATTAATTTACCTAAAAATTTAAAAATCATTTTAGTCATATTATAGGTGGTTGTTATTCCCAATTTGATAGACTCTCCTAGCGTATGTTTAACTACTCTAGTCTTTGCCAGAGCAATGCCAGTGGCACCCTCTCCTGCTGGAGGATTTTGTCTAGGGGTTATCTTAATTTTGGTGGCATTTTCTTCTTTTGGGTGTTGCACTTCAAAAGTAATTTCTTGCCCAGCTTTATCCCGTATGATTTTTTGTAACTGTTTGATAGATATAACAGTCTCCATATTTGTATTCTTTGTTTGAACACTAATAATATTATCACCGGGTTGCAAACCGGCTTTTTCTGCTGGACTGTTTGGGGCCACCATAGTAATAGTTACAGGGATGGAATTGTCAGTATTGCTATCATTTACTATTTCTGGCAAACCCATCCAAAAAGCCAAGGAAAATAAAATTATGGCTAACAAAAAATTCATTGTCACTCCAGCTACCAGAATTTTAAATCTAATCCAAATAGACTTGTTGCTAAAATTTTTATCATCCTGTTTTTCTTCTTCACTCTCTACACCATTCTCACCCGTTATTTTTACAAAACCACCTAGAGGTAATAAATTAAAAGAATAAATTGTCTCTTCTCTATCTTTTATTTCTTCTTCTATTTCTTTATTTCCAAAAACCCAACGACGCTTACCTTTTTTGTCTTTGTAGGTTCCTATTAACCGAGGAGGAAAACCAAAACCAAACTCTTCTGCTCCGACTCCATTTCTTTTAGCGGTTATAAAGTGCCCTAACTCATGAACTAGTACTAGGACTCCTAGAACCAGTAAAAATATAAATAGTGTTGACATCAAATTCAATGTTAATTTTTAGAATTTCTTTTTACAAACGTTAAGAATCTTAAATAGCTTAAGATTCTTAATCGGAAGTCTTTGTCTTTAATTAAACGCTCATCAAATCTTCTTCTTTTTTAGCGTGAATATCATCTATTTGTTTGTTGTACTCATCAATAATTTTCTGCAACTCTTCTTCCTGCCTATATTTATCATCTTCGCTAATGCTTCCATCTTTTTCTTCTTTTTGAATTTCATCACGCACTCCTTCTCTTAATTTTCGAACCTTAATTCTAGCCTCTTCTGTTTTTTGCCCAACTACCTTTACTAACTCCTTCCTCCTCTCCTCTGTTAATGGTGGAAAAGATAATCTAACAGCTTCACCATCATTCACTGGCGAAATACCTAATTCAGATTCGTTGATAGCTTTTTCAATATCTACTAAAGAATCTTTACTCCATGGGGAAATAACAATTGTACGAGCATCTGTAGAAGTAACATTGGCTGCTTGTTTAATTGGAGTTAGTGTTCCAAAATAATCAATAACTAAATCTTCTACTATCTTTGGGTTGGCTCGACCAGTTCGAACACCCCCTAGTTCTGATTGATATTTTTCTAGGGCTTTATTTAGATTCTCTTTTAATACATTGAATTTTGACATACTATTGCTTATTAATAATTAAAACGGAAATAAAAAATTGCTTTGTTGTTTTGGTGGTTTAGCTAACCCCATATAAATATTATTATGATTTTGATAATCAATAACAAAACTTTTAACAGGCCATTTAATTTTTAAAGATGTTGACGTCCATGTCTTTCCGCCGTTGGTTGTTTTATAAATAATTTTCCCAGCTACCAAATAGAGAATATCTTTATTTATGGGGTCACTTACGACTTCATGAGCTACTGTATTTTCTGGAGGTAAAAGTGTATTCATATTTTCATAGGTTTTTCCACCATCCTTGGTAACTTGCAATCCGTTTCTAGATAAAACATATAAAAATCCCTGTTGAGTTTGACTAACGGACATGGAATAAATCTCGTCAAAACCGTCTTCTGGTCCAGAAATTTTAAAGGAAGTTCCTCCATCATCAGAAACATAGACCTCGTCAGCGGTAGTTAGTAAATAAATTCTTTGACTATTTTTTGCATCCAAAAGAACCGTTTTTACGGGATCTTCTGCCCAATAAATCGATGCCCATTCTTTCCCCCCGTCTGTAGATTTAAAAACTCCCCCAGTGGTGTCAGTAGTATATAAAATATTAGAATTATTTTTATCAATTATAACATCAACCATCCTTGGCGTTTTACTATTCCGTTGAGCCAATAATTTTTTCCAATTAATTCCTCCATCTATAGTTTTAAACAATGCTCTTTCATCATCCTTATTAGCAATAATATAAATTATATTTTTATTTAGAGGATCTAAAGCTATTTTTCGAACATAAGTAAAATCACTTTTACTCTCGGCCCAACTTTGTCCGCCGTTGCTTGTTCTGTAAATCCCGTGAGTAGCTGTGGCTGCATAAATAATATTGGGATCAATGGGGCTAATTTCTAAATCCAAGATAGATGCATTAGATAGTGATTTTTCTTTACTAACAACACTAGTTAAATGAAATGTTTCTCCGCCATCGCTAGATTTATAAACACCACCGCTTCCAATTGTAGCTTCTTTATTTTTTTCTCCACAGCCAGACAAAAAAACGACTACAAATAATATTATAACTAAAAGACTTATTTTTTGCATTTTCCTAAAAAATTATTTATTTACATCTTTATTATAACGTAACCCATCAATAGTGTAAAGAAAGATTGAATTTTCAAAAAAAGATTAGAGAGTTGACTACGGTCCGTGATTATTTGTATAAAATTATTATTTGCCCTATACTTATTTATATGACTATTCAAGAATTTAAACAAAAATATTCAAAAGGAATTAATCCAACAGATCTGGATTTACTTTTGGAATTTATTTTAAAAAAAACGAAAGAATTTATTGTTATTAATCCTGACTATAAAATACCCCTATTAAACCAGGTTAGATTAATCCTTTTTTCAAATCAATTACGAAACAATAAACCTATTAATTATATTATTGGTCGTAAGGGATTTTATGGTTTGGATTTCAAAGTAGATAAGCATACTCTTATTCCTCGTCCAGAGACAGAACAAATAATTGATTTATCTAAAAAAATTATTACGAACAATTCTAACAAAATGTTTACAATAATAGATTTAGGCACTGGGAGTGGTAATATTCCTATAACATTAGTCAAGGAAATAAGAGCTTTACTATACGATCACAGTATTTTACCTAATAGCATAGAGCAAATTTATGCTTCAGATATTTCTGGTAAAGCTCTCAAAACTGCTAAACTGAACGCACTTTATCATCAAGTAAGAATTAAGTTTGTTCAGGGAAATTTGTTAGACCCATTTAATAAATTATTAACTACTAAAATCACCAAGCCCGTTATTTCTGGTTGTTGTAGCAACATTTCTGTCTCCTGTAATAAATTATCAAATCAAGATATTAAAAATAAAATTTTACTTATCACAGCTAACCTGCCCTATCTTTCTACTGAAGTTTATAATAATACTGCTCAAAATGTTAAAAAATATGAACCAAAAATAGCTCTTATTTCTGGTGTGGACGGTTTAGACCACTACAGAAAACTATTACGACAACTTAAAAAAATAAAATCGAGTAAAAA
Organism: uncultured Bdellovibrionales bacterium; assembly: GCA_964599525.1. GTDB lineage: Bacteria > Patescibacteriota > Minisyncoccia > Moranbacterales > DUUL01 > S145-42. Next base: position 12,140 of record CAZRER010000005.1, on the reverse strand, counting down.
TTTTTCTTTCCAAAAAACATATCTTTTGTTAGAGATTTCCCCAGAGCAAAAAAGTCTAATTCGAAAAGAAATTGTCAAAATATTTCCAAATGCAGAAATAACTTTTCACAAAGATCTCGCCCAGAAGTGGCGAATTATAACAATAAAAATTATTTAAAATAATTTCCCTAACAAAAAAGCCCTCAAACACATTGTGTCTTCGGGCTTTTTCTGATATCCATATATACTAGTTTTATTTTTTCTAAAAGGAATATATATACCAGATTTTTAAAGAACTACTTTGAAAAATTCATATGATAAGGAAATGGATTTGGGGCTACCCAATCTCCAAAATCGGCGCAGGTCATACCAGGGGCGTCAAAAGTAAACTGGACCTTTTTCCCCTCGGACTCTGCCAATAATGCTGCCTTTAAAATTGTTGGGCAAACTTCTTTTTTGATGCCATTACGGTCATAACGAATGGAACAGATATCCCAAGTTCCATAACCAATGTCCATGGAGATAATACCCCATTCCAGATTCATAGAAACGTTAGGCACTCCTTCGCATCGAAGTTTGTCATCCGCCTGGGCTTGGAACACTGTTATTGTTATTATCATAAATACTACTGCTGCAAGTAAAATCTTTTTCATTTTGTAACCTCCGTTACTTTTAGGTTTAATATTGCTTTATAACACAGCCTATTACTACAATTTATTTACTTGTTCCAATTATTCTTCTTACCAAAGAATATCCATCTTCTCTGCTACAGACAACCCTTCTTCTTCCAGCACAGTTACCACCTTTAATTGAGAAGTCTTTGTCTCTCCCCAGCTGGCGGTAGTGGTTAATCTTGCCGTATAAGTTCCAGGGTTCTCATAAAGATGAGTTGGATTCTCTTCAGTAGATGTTGTACCGTCTCCAAAATCCCAGTTATAGGAAATACTTCCGGAAACACCATCATTTTTGATGAGCTTAGATTTATTATTGAAAAAGACACCTAAAGGTACTTCTCCGATAACTGTATCAACTTCAAATTCAGATGAGAAATCAATAATCTCAACCTTAACATATTCATCAGAATCTGAACGGGAAGATGGATTAACCCCACCAGAATAAGTTACCCTGGTAAAGAAATAATAATTTTTTCCGGCTTCCATCTCGTTAGGGATGTAAACATCTTTTACATAGACTGATTTATAGTTATCGCTCTCATTTGACAAGTCTTTACACTTAGTCTTTAAATGCCAATCCTCATCAGTAAAATACTTATTGTGCGAAAACCATATTTCTGCGCATACCTGATTAGGCCAAACACCTCCTTTCCTTTTGAGTTTAACTCTAAAATCTCTTCGATTAGGTCTTTGGTCAATTGACCAAACTTTTGAACCATGCCAATGTCCAGAAGACTTTTTACCAACCTTCACATACTTCAGACCGACATGATGAGCATATCCTGCCCAAGTATCTCCATTAGGGTCAGGGTCATAACCAGCTCCAGTTCCCTGTGGACCACCATTTGAATTACCTCCGTAACCTTTTCCAATTCCTGCTTTTACTTGGGCGGAAGTTACTCCGGCTTGAGAAAAAGGAATTGTTAAAGTTTTTGCTCCGCTTGAAGTAAGTGGAACTTTTGAGGTTAAAGTGGTTGTGTTGTTTAGGGTGTCCATTTTGAGATTACCTTTGTTGTTCGGATCAGCACAAAATGCTGAATTGGATAATCCACCTAGAAATCCTTCAAGCAACTTTTGCATCCAGTTATTTCCATTGGTTGTGCAGATGTCTGTAGCTGAAACATTGTTAAGATTAAATTCATTGGGCTGTTTATACCAAAGATAAATTTTGTTTTCAAGAAGATACACTGTGTCTCCAGGTATCAATGCAATAGCAGTTCTTGCTGTAGCCCCAACACAGAACGACACCTTATTCTCAGACCAATGCCCATGTTGTAATGACAATAATCTACTTGTACCATTATCCTGAAATGATACCTCCCGCATTACATTAAGAGCCCTCTCTCCCTTATTATTTTTCCCATCAATATAAATATTATTCACATCAAAATTAGAAGGAAATGCTTGTTTTAGTTCTGATATATCAAACTCTAATGCCCAATCACCAAAAAACTCACTTCCTACACAATTTTCAGCAACAAAACTTGGTGATTTGTTGATAGTCCCTGTAACAAATGGCTCATTTCTATAAGAACCACATATTTCCCTGACCCCAATGTTATCTTGTCGCCGATCCATTACATCAGCAAAAGACAAACTACTACTCATTACTAAAATTAGTAATACTAACCAAACTTGCCTACAAAATACTTGCATTGCTTAAGCCTCCATTGTCAATTTTCAAAGAACAAAAATATACCATGAACCAATTCCACAATATACACAATGCACCAAAACCTGTTGACACATTGTACTGACTGCAGAATTTTACATAATATTAATACTCTTAATTATTCCATACCAAACATCATCTTTTATTTTATAACTAGCATCTAACATTATATATGCACTAGGCCTCCCCTCGTCAAAAAAATATCCTAATCCTAATAAGTCACTTTTTTTATCCTCACTCTCTTTTGCATCTTTAAACATACCACGTGTTAAGGCAATAAAACTATTCTCTGTTAATATGTAACCTTCTTTCCGCCACTCGATTATGGATTGAAAATTTTCGTCAGGGGTTAATCTATCCATTCTTAACTTTGTACTCTCTCCCTTGCTAATCTCTAGCGTACCAGCCCACTCTCCAGATTTCGCATGCTCTATTTTTATACCATTCTCATCTTGTACTATTTTTAACGTTTTTGGGTATTTAATACTTATACCTTTTTTATTGTCCTGATAAATTCTCCAATTCGAGATATCTATATGTACATCAATCATCTTAATACCTTTTGCACACTGATAAATGACATTATGCTGCATTATTTTATTTTTATCATTTATTTTAATATCCATATTATTTACCGCTTGATTATGCCAAAAACCAGCTATCATAATTAATAATGCCGTCCACATAATACCTAATAAAATTGTTAAGCTTTTTTTATTCATATTTTAAAACTGCTTTTGTAATTACAAAGAACCTAAAAGATAATTTTATTATCCTTAGAACACATAACATTATGTACTCTAGTGATAATAAAATTATCTACACCACATATCAACAAAATCTATTCTACAAACTGAAAAGTAGTTATTACGTTAATCATAATTTCTTTAGAACATTGCCTTCCTCCAATGGTAATATAATACATTTTATCACTATTTTTATCAGTATAATCTATAAGAGCGCCTTTGTCTAATTTTAGATCAGGCATTCCGCAATTAGTTGTACATGCTATTTGTCCATTTTTAGTATAAAAATATCTTAACTCTTTATGATTAGTAATCATCCATCCAATACAACCTCTTCTCCTTGGAAGCCAATTTTTACCAACTCCCCTGCCTTTATATATTATATCTACAGCACATACTACTTTTGCACTATTGTTTGTGTAAAACTTAATATTAATGCCTCTTTTATTATAGAAAAAATCATCATCAATGTTTATATTAAACCCCTTCGGATATTTAAACTCAAAATTATGTTCTTTATTTCTATAGGTATTATATGTTTTGGGATTATTTTCATCAATTGTTGGTTCTAATTTATACTCTGTCCCATGCTCAATAAGTAATTTCCCAATATGCTTTTGATAATATTTATACGGATTTGATAATCCATAAACATACACTGGTGAATAAATTCCATCAAAACGAAGTATGGAATATACTAACCATCCAGTAACAATAATGCAGCTGTATAAAAATACACCTCCTAATATAACAAAACTTTTTTTATGCATAATCTAAAGATACTTAACTCCATTACTTTATTTACTTTGTTTATCTTACTTTGCTATTGCTAGGTTGTCAATGAAGTAGGGACTCTCCGAATCCTAGTTTGAATTACCTCCATAACCTTACACAACCAAAAGACACATAGCAAAAACCGGGCGAAGCCCGGTTTTTGCTAGCATACTCTCTGATTTCTACTTTTCAGCTATTTAAGCTAATCATCTATTTAAGATAATTACTTTATACTTTCTGCTTTCTACTTACTGAGCACACCCGCCGCTTGATGAAGCACCAGTTGCCTGACTTGTTCCGAAACCTGGAGCAGGAGCTTTTGATGATAACTCCTTTTTGCATTCTTCTGGAGCATTTTTAAATCCACTACAAACAGCTTTTAACAGACTGGCCGAATCTCTGGCCGAAGAAATTGTTTGTCCATTAATAACAAGAGTTGGGGAACCGGCCACACCATATTTTTCATTGTCTGCATTGTTAACGTTAAAAGTTGGGAATTGTCCTTTCCAGGTAGATTTGTCCTTGTAATTTTCGCTGACTTTAAACTCTTTATCCGTCTTAGTAACACAACTATTTAACTTTGTTTGATCAATCCCTGTAGACTTTAGACAATTATTAATCCCCTCTTCACTTCCGCCCTTACTAGATAAAAAACAATTTAAATAACTATACAATTTAGCTGGTTGCTCTTTCTGAATACAATACTGTACTAAATTCTGATCAAGTTCTTTTTTGCTGTGCATAGCATAATTAACGAATTTTAATTGAGCATCAATTTTACCTCCTAGTAACTTAAGTACTGGAATAAAACCTTTTTCAAATTGAGTTCCATAGGGACAATAACTCATTACAAAATATTCAACTATGGGTTTGTCTTTTTTGTTCTCTGCACTAACAGAGGATGCTTTTTCCTGGGCTTTTTTTTGCTCAGTAATTTGTTTTTTATAATCTTCTAAGCTAATTAAGCCGAAGACGAGTCTCTTTCCGTCTGTTGTAACATACAGTGGTTGTTCTTGCCCCTGTGATGTCGTAACTATTTTGATTAAACCATGCTCTTTAGTTATTTCTTTTATATCTATTTTTGTATTCGGTTGCACTAGGTTTTTTTCGATGAATTCTTTTACTTGCTTTTTAAGGTTATCATCAATTTTTAACATTCCTTTCTCATCAACGTTAGCAATAGTTTCTTCTTTATCTGATTTCATTATTTTTTTTAAAGTTTCCGTTGCTATAATGATTTGTCCATCTGTGGTGATATAAAAATCTTGTAATTTACCATCTATATCTACAATACTTCTCCAAATCCCATTTTCTTTTTCAGTGTTTTTTACTTCGAAATCTAAATCCGAAAATAACATTTTACCATTTTCATTTATAAATTTTTCAACCTGTGTTGAATTTTTCATCGTACCTGCTGCTTGTTTGTTTTTTCCAAAATAACCATTAGTATAACCAAGCCAAGCTAGTCCAGCTATTAAAATTAGAAATAAAATAAAATTTATAAAGCTGCTATTCTTTTTAGTTACTGTTTTTTTCTTAATTACTTTTTCGGTTTCTTCTTTTGTATTTTTTTCTTCTTTTTTGCTTTTTTCTTTCTTTTTATTCATATTTTTATTTATTTGATTAATTATTTAAACACCTCCTAATACGACAAATTTATTATACCACAAATAAAAAATCTGCCAATACAGACAGATTTTTTATGGTATTTCAGTTTTAATTTTTGTTTAAAACTGAGAATATATCTGGTCCCAAAATTAATTTTATCTTTTTTATTATTTTAAAAAAATAATAAAAACGATATGGTAATAATTTTATTAACAATTACCATTTTTATTCTCCGGATCAAATTCCTTTCGGTCTTTATACTCCTCTGCTTTTCCAAGATTCCATTGATCGACTGGTCGAATGTAACCAACAACTCGAGAATAAACTTCACAATTCTGATAATTTTCTAGGGTTTCATTTTTTTCATAACATGCTGCACATTTGTAAAAAGTTCCCTTACTATCTAGATCATATACAACCATTTCGTCTCCTTGTTTTAATTCTTTTTTGCAATCATGGCAATAGATTGGCTCTAATTGACATCCATCATCTTTTTGTTCTTTTGACATTTTTTATTTTTTATTAATTATTTTTTAACCGCTTAGGCCAACCTGCCTAGGGCGGGATTTTTTAGACTCATATTGACTAGATATGAATTTTATTATTTATCTTGTTTTGTTAAATTAATTTTATACTGACTATATATAAATTATTCTCTTGTAATTTTTTTAACTTTTATTTCATTACTTTTCACAGCACATTTTGGACAAACCTTGTGTTCACCAGCTAAATATCCGTGAATAGGACAAATGCTAAAAGTTGGTGTTAGGGTAAAATATGGCAAAGCATAATTATCGGTAATTTTCTTCACCAACATTTTAGCTGTTTGTGGATCATCAATCCTTTCGCCTAGAAATCCGTGCAACACTGTTCCGCCAGTGTATTTTGTTTGTAAATTATCCTGCAAGTCCAAAGCTTCAAAAATATCTTCTGTGAAACCAACCGGTAATTGTGATGAATTTGTATAATAAGCTGGAGCATCATGCTCCCTAACCTCTTTGTTATTAGCAAAAATAATCTTGGGGAAGCGTTTTTTATCTTTTAGGGCTAGTCTAAAAGATGTTCCTTCTCCAGGTGTTGCCTCTAGGTTATATAAATTACCAGTTTCTTCTTGGTACTCGACCATTTTATCCCGCATATGGTCTAAAATTTCTTCAGCGAATTTAGAACCTTTTTTGGTGGATGTTTTTTCACCCATAAAGTTTTCCAATCCTTCACTCATTCCAATTAAACCTATGGTTGAAAAATGATTACCCCAATAAGCACCTCGCTTCTTAAAAATACTTTCCATGTAAAATTTAGCATAGGGGTAAAGACCTTTTAGGGTTAAATTTTCCACAATTTCTCTTTTTACTTCTAAACTTTCTTTGGCAATATCCATTTGTCTATCTAATCGTTTGAAAAAATCTTTTTTGTCTTCGGCTAAATACCCAATTCTAGGTAAATTAATAGTCACTACCCCAATGGATCCCGTTAGTGGTGCTGCCCCAAATAAGCCTCCCATTCGTTTATGCAGTTCCCTATTATCCAAACGCAATCTGCAACACATACTTCGGGCATCATCTGGATCCATATCTGAATTAACAAAATTGGCAAAATAAGGAATACCGTATTTAGCTGTCATCTCCCATAGTTTATCAAGCTCCTTATTATCCCAATCAAAATCTTTATCAATATTATAGGTTGGAATTGGAAACGTAAATACTCGACCATTGGCATCCCCCTCTTTCATCACATCTAAAAAAGCTTGATTGAGCATATCCATTTCTTTTTGAAAATCACCATATTTTTTATCCTGAACTTTTCCGCCGATAATAACACTTTGGTCTTTGTAAGTTTTGGGTACTTGTAAATCCATTGTTAGATTTGTAAAAGGAGTTTGAAAACCAACTCGAGTAGGAACGTTTAAATTAAAAATAAATTCTTGCATAGCCTGTTTTACCTCTTTCTGATTTAATTTATCATAGGCAATAAATGGTGCCAATAAAGTGTCAAAGTTAGAAAAAGCTTGAGCACCGGCAGCTTCACCTTGAGTGGTATAAAAGAAATTTACCATTTGTCCCAAAGCAGTTTTAAAATGTTTTGGTGGAGCACAAGCAATTTTACCAGAGACGCCTGTGAAACCTCGAGTTAATAAGTCTTGTAAATCCCAACCGCAACAATAAGCGGCAATTTTATCTAAATCGTGAATATGTAAATCACCTTCCTCGTGGGCCCTTTTTACTGCTTTGCTGTAAATTTGATCCATCCAATATTTTCCACTAACAATTGAAGAAATATGATTATTCAACCCCTGTAAAGAATAGGCCATATTAGAGTTTTCTTTTATTTGCCAATCCTCTTTGCCAATGTACTGATTTATTAAATCAACGGCATCCTCCAAAGAAGCCTCCGTGTCTCGTATTTTTCGACGATTATCTCGATATAAAATATAAGCCTTAGCCGTTTCGTCAAAATTTAATTTTATTAAAGCTTTTTCTACCCGGTCTTGAACTTCTTCAACGGTCGGTGGAGCATCAACAAAATTTTTATTTAGAAGTTTGATAACATTCTGAGAAACTATTCGAGCTTCCCGCATTCCGCCTTCTCCAGTTTCCTTAAAAGCTTTATAAATTGCCTCGGTAATTTTTCCTTGTCTCAAAGGAACTAGTGCCCCATCTCTTTTGGCAATTTTTTTATGTTTGCTGACTACTCGTTTTCTTTGTTTTTTTTCTTTCTGATTGAACCTTTTTTCCTTGAATTTTTTTTGTTTTTTTATCATTTTTTAGTATTTATTCCCCTTATTTATTAACTTTTATATATTTTTAGTTCCTTTTTAGAATTTGTTCATCTCTTTGGTGAATCTTTTTCCGCTTCCAAATGATTTAAAAACAGAGATATATCTTAAATAAGCAACTTCATCTTTCTTTTTTAATCTTTCTAATATTATGTTACCAATGTCTTTGGATTTAATTTTATTTTTACCTCGAGCAAATATCTCTCCTTCTACTCCTGCAATTAACATTTCTAAATCATCTTCATTCAATCTTTTGTTGGTAGCTATTTCTAAACTTTTTATTATTTTATTTTTATCATATTCTTCTTTTTCACTGTTTTTTTTAATAACAGTTAAATTTAAAATTTCAATCTTTTCTCTAGTAGAAAATCTTTCTTTACATTCTTCGCACTCCCTCCTTCTTCTAACCACATAGCCCTTCTCAACTTCTCTTGAGTCTATAACCTTTGTGTCTTGATTGTCACAATAAGGGCATTTCATAGCACTTCGTTTTAATTATAAATTGTGAATTATTGATTGCGCTTTAACGCTTCCATTTTATTTGAATAGCAAATTTTTTATCCTACTCCAAATCATCAGCCAAGCGATAAAATTTATTTACCATCATTTTCTTAGGACAACCCTTTTTAATATCTCTTAAATTTTTTTCTTTTTCCTTCCGGAGAAATAATTCTTAATTTTTAATTATTTATTATTAATTAAGCGCAAGCGCTTAAAACACAATATCTAGTGGTTTAGTACTGTTTTTCCCCACTAGATATCTTTCTTACTTTTTATTTTACACCTAAAAAAAATATTGTCAAATGTAATTATTGTGGCCCATCGAACCTTTAAACAATAGTGAATGTTTTCGGTGAATATTTAATGATATTTTATAGTTCTCGTCCTTTATTTAATTTAAAATTTAAAATTTAAATTCAATTTTAAATGATCAAACAACTCAATGACTAAATGCCTAATAATATTTTTGTTTGAAAATTTATCCGCCCCAGGCGGATCCGCAAATAAAACTAATGTATTTAATTATTGGGATTGGTCGGCTTGTGACTGGAAAATTGCTTAACCGTGTGAGAGATTAGCCGTACATAATCATGTTTCATTATCTTACAACCGCAAGATAATGAAACACAGTGGCAATAAAAATTGTGTTTATAGTTTAATTTTTGGTTCAAAATATTTTTTACCTTTAATCATTTTATATTGGTGAAAATCTTTGCTCATATTAGACTTGTGAACTTCTGTAAAGATCTCTTCCATTTTATCCTGTAAACCATGCTCAATAATTGTGCCATAAACTGCATATAAAATATCTGCTAATTCTTTAGCTACATTTTCTAAATCACCCTTCTCTGCCCCTTTTAAATATTCTTCCACTTCTTCCTGCATAAGTTTATAACGTAGTTCATATCTATCTTGAGGAATTAGTTGAGGACTTTCCCCAATTAACGCCTTAAATTTTCGATGAAATTTCTCTACTAATTTTAATTGTTGATTCATAGTTTTTTATCTCTTATTTTTTTATCCTATTTCTAATGTTTGATACACTTCTTTTTTTCGGTTTAATATAAACGCCCAAATAACTACTGTAGTAATAATTATAATTGCTACAAGAGAAGTTCTACTGCCAGAAATTAAAATTTTATAAATTGCTCCAGAATAAAAATAAACATAGGCTAATTTTTGAATCCGTTTCCAATTGCGTTTCAATAAGGTTATGGATAAATTATTTGATGTTATTAAAAGAATAAAACCCGTAATATCACCGAGATGTGCAAAAATAGCATAATTTTTTATGGACCAATATTCTACGGTAAAAATAGATGATAAATAATGTGAATTTGGTGAAATTATCTTTCCGAGCATAAAAGCTACCACTATAGAAGCTGAAAGAACGCCAAAACTTTTACGTAAAATAACTAATTTACGTAATATTTTTATTTCAGGAAAGATATCAGACAGGGGGCGAATTAGCATTACTAAAAATACCGCTAAAGAAGATATAGTATACCAAGTATTAGTTGATAAAAAAGTATTATCACCAAAAGCCACCATTAAGGGTAAAAAGGATAAGATGACCAAAGAAATAAAAAGTACAAAGTTTTGAATAATTTTAATTATTTGCATATTTTTTGTTTTAATTTTCTTGATATGTGTATTTTATTATTTTTTTCAATAAGTATGAAGTCAATAGTTTGTTTATTTAAAAATTCTAAAGACTTCTCTAGTCCAAGTATAATAGCTACAGTAGCATAAGCATCGGCAATTGCCCCATTTTTATGGATAATAGTAGCTGAAAGTATGTTACTTTGTGCACTATCTTTTGAAGATACATCAACTATATGATGTTTTATTTTATTTTCACTATTCACCCATTTTCTTTTATAAATTCCGCTTGTACATACTGATTCATTAGCAATAGAAATAAATACATTTTTAGAATTGCTATTAGGGTGAACAATCTCTATGGTGAATTTTTTGTTATTAATATTGAAATTTTGTACATATATATCTCCCCCTATATTTATGATTGTCCCCAGAGGGTTATTTATCTTTAGAGCAATCTCTTGAGCCACATATCCTTTTAAAAATCCGGCAAAATCTAATTTTTGAAATCTTTGTAATATTATTTTATTGGATGAGACTACCACACTACCTAAATCGATATTATATTTTGCAATGTGTTCTTGGTAGTCATTTATATTATCTTTTATTTTCTCAAAAGATTTATCATATCCTAGATAAGAAACTTGCGCCAGAGGATTAAATTTTTTACCTGTTCTTTTGTATAAGTCAAAGGCAATCTCATAGATAGTCATGAAAAGATCTGAGACTTCTAGTGTTTTTCTTTTATTCAGTAGAGACAGCTCGCTGTCGTTGTTAAAACGAGAGAATTTTTCTTCATAAAATTTGGCAATATTTAAAGCTTGTATAAAATAATTATCTGCCTTCTCAACCGAAGTTGTTATAAAAGTCATATCAAAATCGCAACCCATTATTTTTGTGTGATAGTTGTATTCTTTTTGCATATATTATATAATGTAAGCATCTTATCATTTATATTATAAGTTATATTTAAATATATGCAAAGAAACATTTTTTATGTTATAGTTAGTTTCTTCTCTGTGATTTTTATTATCACTCTTGGGACAAATATTGTCTATCATAAAAAGATTATACCCAATTTAGAAGCTAAGCTTGAAGAAAAAACAAATATTCAAAACACAATGATTCAAGAACGGGATGATGATATTGAAGAACTGAAGAAGGAGTTAAAAGCTCTCACTCAAGAGAAAGCAAAAATAGAGAAAAAATTAAAGAAAAAACTGAATGAAGAGGAAGCTATTAAATTAAAGCAGCAGCAGAATAAGGCCGATAAATTAGCTGCCGATAAATTAACTGCAGATAAGAAAGCTGCCGAAAAAGCACGTTTAGCTGCTGGTAAAGCTGCTAAAAAAAAGAAATCTAGTAAAAAATCAAAAGCTTCCTAGTTTGTTCACACATTTTTAGATCAGTAAAACTGTATATTTCTTCCGTCATACAATAGTTTTATTTTTTAAAATTTTCTTGCGCTTTCTTCGCTAATTGAATACATTCTTCAGGATCATAGTCCAAATCGTCACACCAACGAATAGTGGAAAAAATAATATTTCCCAACTCTTTTTTTAATTCTGTATCAGTGTGTTTAGCTTTGTCTTTGGAGGCATTCCTTTCCCAACGACATAAATCTCCAAAAACTTTCCCCATCCTAATAATAATTTCTCCCAGTGGCAATTTTTCATCACCCCAAATTTTTCGTGATTGTTCTAATAGTGTTTTAATTTGCATTTTTTTAATTTATTTTTTTACCATAATTATTTAAAACTTTTACCTGCGGATATTTTTTCATAATTTCTTGAGTAATATATTTTATC
>CAZRER010000004.1:0-20456 GCA_964599525.1 uncultured Bdellovibrionales bacterium | reverse complement strand
CCAATCATGGTTACAAAAATGGATTTACAAAAAGTTTTATGAATAGAAATATTTAGCAAGCACAAAAAAATAACCAATCAAACATAGTAGAAGAAAAGCAAAAACAGGTAGAGGCCTTGCCTCTACCTGTTTTGAATACACTTAAACGTTGGACGTCTAAGTCACATCTAAATTACCTCTAAATTACATCTGGGTTGCTATTTTCTATTTCTATCTTTATTTCTATTTCTACCTTCATCCAAATCTTTCAACGCTTCCTTTCTAACAATTTCAGTAATTGTTTGTTCTAGCTTTTCGATGCTATATTGCCCTAGTTCTTTTTATACTGTATTATTAATAATGTAATAAACTATTTAATATAGTAAAATTGGAAAATGGATAAACAACAAATTTATATAGTTATCCCGGCTTTTAATGAGGGTAAGGTTATCAAATCTACTATTCAAGATTTGCAAAAGTTTGGATATAATAATATTGTTATAATTGATGATGGTAGTACTGATAACACTCGCAAACAAGCCCAAGAAACCGGAGCTGATGTTTTGACACATATCATTAATCGTGGGCAAGGAGCTAGCCTATCAACTGGAATTGAATATGTTAAAGAAAATTATAACCCCAAAGTAATAATCACTTTTGATGCAGATGGCCAACATAATCCAGCTGAAATAGAAAGACTGGCCAAGCCAATATTCAATGATGTAGCTGATATTGTTTTAGGTTCTCGTTTTCTTAATAAAAAAACTAAGCTACCCTTTACTAGAAAAATAGTATTAAAAGCAGGAATTCTCTTTACCAATATTATTTCCAGTATAAATTTAACTGATACTCATAATGGATTTAGAGCCTTGGGACCAAGAGCAATTGAAAAAATTAAAATCACGCACCGAGGTATGGAGCACGCTTCTGACATTATTAATGAAATCACTAAAAATAATTTGCGCTATCAAGAAGTTCCTGTAACAATACTTTATACCGATTACTCTATGAATAAAGGACAGTCATCAGGAAATTTTATCAAAATAGGAATTAAGGTTATTTTACATAAAATATTAAATTAAATATTATGACAATTATTAGTATTATTATTTTTATTTTCTGTTTATTCGCTCTCTCCAGAGTAATTCTAAGATCTAGAGATAACAGCATTTCTTTCAGAGAAAGTTTATTTTGGGTAATACTTTGGACCATTATTATAATAATAACTGCCTTTCCGCAAAGTACTGACAAAATTTCAAAGATACTAGGTGTTGGTCGTGGCGTTGATGCTTCATTCTTTATTGCTATTATCACTTTATTTTATGTTGTTTTTAAACTTTATATAAAAATAGATAGCTTAGATAAAAATATTACTAAATTAAATACGGAAGTTACCAAAAAAATTCACAAATTAAATAAAAAATAAATTTATTTTTTACAAAATTAAATTTTTATGAAGATATGTTTAACAACCGAACACTATCCTCCTCATGTCGGTGGAGTAGAAATTGTTTTTCAAGAATATGCCAAAAGATTACCTCAGAGAGGCCACCAAGTTAGAGTCGTGACTAGCAATTCAGGGGGAATCACGGGACAAAAATAAATTAATAACAACTTAATAATACATTACTTACAATGTAATTCTTTTTTTAATCATCCAGTTTTCTCAAAAAAACAATTATCTGCTCACATTCAATGGGCTGCCATCATCAACCACTATAATATTTTCATAACCGGCTTTTCTAATTTCTGCAATAGTCTCCTGAATAACTGGTGCCTCATTATAAACGGGAATAATTATATATATTTTTTTATTCATAATAATTTGTAAATTATTTCTTTCATTTATTCAGCTTGTTAAACTTGTCCCTAAACGGGAGATAAATAAATTCATAGTCGATTTGTCCGCCTTAGGCGGATCCGCCTAGAGCGGGCAGATTCGCAGGGATTATGCTACCTACCTAAAGTATATAAGATATTGTTTAAAAAGTAAAATTATTATATAATATATATTGTTACAGTAATAAAATTTCAAATTACAATGTCTAAAAAATTATTAATTTTTGCACCATATTACCCCCCACACGTTGGCGGATTAGAATCTCACTCAGCGGAGTTTAATTATCACTTAGCAAAAAAGGGTTATCAAATTACTGTATTTACTTCTCAGCTACCAAAAAACACTCCACTTCAAGAAATAAAAGATAATATAGAAATTATACGCTTTCCCGCTTTTGAAATTGTACCAAATTATCCATTGCCCAAATTTTGGTCTTTAAAATTTTGGAAATTATTTATATCTCTTTTTAAAAAAGATTTTAACATTGTAATATCAAGAACTCGTTTTTTTCTCTCCTCCTTTATGGCTCTTATTTTCGCTAAAATAAAAAAAACACCCCTATTACATATTGAACACGGTTCTGATTTTGTGCAACTCTCTAGCAAATTTAAAAGCTTGATTGCTAAAATTTATGACTATACTTTTGGCTGGTTAATTTTTAAATTTTCTAATAAAAATATTGCCATATCGAAAGCCGTACAAAAATTTATTTATAAATTTGATAAAAAAAGATCTCCTATAATCTATAGAGGATTAAATATGCATGACATAGACAATATTGCAAAAAACTTGAAAATATCAGCTAAATACACAGATAAAATTATTATAACTTTTGTTGGTAGATTGTATAAATGGAAAGGTGTTGAGCAAAGTATTTTGGCTATTAAAAACCTCCCCTTAGTAATAAAGGAAAAGATTGTATTTATAATTATTGGTGACGGAGAAGATTTTTTGAATCTAAAAAAACTTAGCTCTTCTGAGCCTAATGTTAAATTGTTTGGAAAATTACAACGAGAAGAAGCTATATCCATACTAAAAGTTTCCTCTATTTATATTCACTCTGCATTTCCTGGCGGTGGACTCTCAACTTCATTATTAGAAGCTATGTACTGCAAAAATTCTATTATAGCCACACCAAATGAAGGCGCCAATGAAATAATTAAGGATAATTATAATGGTATTTTAATTTCTGATAATAATCCTAAGTACATATCCGAAAAATTAATTGATTTAATCAATAATCCTGCTAAAATAAAATTATTCGGACAAAATGCTCACAGCCACATTAAACAAAATTTCTCCTGGAAAAAATCAATAGAAAAATATGAAAAAGAATTTAAAGAACTCTTGGCTAAAAAATAATCTATTCCAACTAAATATTTGGACTATTCTTTTATATGGTTTAAGTTTTTGGCTATCGTCTAAACTAAATTTTAATTTGCCAATTTATATTATAGGCACTTTTTATTTACTTTTTTTAACACCTTATAATATTTTAATTTTAACAAGTTTAGCTAAAAAAACCAACTTTGCAGAAGAGGCAATTTTAATGCCAATTACTATTTTTTTTGGGCTACTTACTCCCTTATATTTTGTTTTAAATTATTTTTTCAAAATACCATTTTCTTTCAATCTTGTTCTTATATTCAATTTAATTATTTCAATAATAATTATTTTAAAAAATAAATCTTCACATCTTTTTTCTTTGCAAATAAACCCTACCTCTTGGATAAAAACATTTAAAAAATACTGGCCGATTTGGTTAATTTTCATAATTTATTTGCTACTGCACGCTATCAATTATCACTTTTATATTTTTATGCCCGAATGGGACGGATATACTAAATTAATAGAGATAAAAAATGCAATCACACTAAATGAATTGGAAACAAACTATCGTGGGTTTTTTACAGTAGCCGTTATTATTATTCAAAAATTTACTTATCTACCTGCATATCAGGTCTTTACAAAACTTCTAATTTTACTACAATTTATCCCCATACTTGTTGTTTATTTATTTTTACAAAGAGCAAAGATAAAAAGTAGATTATATCAATTTATAGTACTGCTAACTACCGTGTCTATACCAGTTTTAAATATGGAAATTGATTACCCTCGTCCTCAAATCATATTTATAATTTTAGCTCCTGTATTTGTATATCTTTTATACCAAGCCCTCAGAACTAATACTTTTTTTTATTGGCTATTAGCTGGATTTATTGCATTGTTTGGTTTAAATTATCATGAATTTTTTCTTTTTTTGTTTTTAGCTTATTCTCTTGCATTGTTAATTTCTGTAACAAAGAAATATTACATCTTAACCTCTGACAAAAAAGACAAATTTATTTTCAAGTTAATATTTTTTATTTTGATATTGCTAGCTATAATTTTATTGGAGCATACCCCATTTCTAACATATCTTATGAATGTTTTTAAAAATATTCTTAGTCAAATAAGCAGAACAGAAAGGTGGCGGTGGTGGTTTTTAAATAACTACTCCGCTGATGGATCCAATAGCCAGTTAGGTTGGCCGGGTGTGGGTGGAGCTGTTAAATATTACTCTTATTATGCCAGCCCCGTAATTTTATTTATATTATCAATATTATTAGTTTTAATAATTAATAAAAAAATAAAATTAACTTTATTATATTATTTAATTGTACCTATTATCTTACTTTTATTAACATATAACGAGATATTACCTCGTCTAAATTATATTTATCTACCAGAAAGAATTTGGCTTATAATAGATTTGTTGTTATTATTACTGTTGCCCGCCCTACTAAATACTATTAAAAAATATTTCTCTCAAAAAATATTGCAGTCATTCTTGTTTTTGATAACAGTATTATCAGTCATTGGCATAGCTGGGTCTTTATTTATAGCTAAAAATAAAGCGTCTCTAACCAGTAAAAATGAATATACTACTGCCCAATGGATAAAGGATAATACCCCAGGAAATTCTCTTTTTATCAGTCAGCCCGCAAATGGACCTATGGTTAAATATTTTGCTGAAAGAGATTTGATACCTAATTCATTTAATATTTTTAACACTGAAAACACTACCACGCCGGAAGTAGCCCCCACGAAAGATTTAATTAAGAAAAAAATACTTACTATAGATACACGCCTTGAAACAGCTTCTATTAATAATTTATCTGAGTTAAATTTAATTATTAGAGACTTACAACAACAAAAAAAAATATTGCAAAATTTACACAAGAAAAAATATTTAGAGAATAGATTAGGGAAACATTATGCAGATGCTCCTATTTATGCTTTATATTCTAAAGATAAATTTAAAGGACTATACGCTCAACGAGAATGGTGGCTAAAAACAAATTTTTATAATGCTCCTATAAATAAACTAACTAAAAAATATCCTTTGGTGTATAATGAAAATGGTATTTATATTTGGAAAATTAAATAATCACATTTCTAAATATAATTTTAATATTCAACCTCTTCGAAATTAACTATATAAATCCTTAACTAATTTTTATGTGCGGAATAACCGGAAAAATACATTTTAAAAACAACAACCTACCACTTAATGAAAGTGACATTGATAAAATGAATACAGCTATTGCTCATCGGGGACCAGATGATGCTGGAATTTTTATTAGTGACAATAAAAAAATTGGCTTAGGACAAAGACGCTTGTCTATTATTGATCTTTCTCCTCTTGGGCATCAGCCAATGCACTATGAATACCAGGGTAAAAAATATACTATTATTTTTAACGGTGAAATTTATAATTTTCAAAAAGAACGAGAATTACTGAAAAAAGATGGCTACTCTTTTAAATCGAAAACAGATACGGAAGTCATTATGGCTTTGTATGACAAATATGCTATTGATTTTTTAGAACATCTTCGGGGTATGTTTGCTTTTGCCCTTTATGATCATCAAAAAAATAAATTGATTTGTGCTAGAGATAGATTGGGGAAAAAACCATTTAAATATTATCAAGATGACAATGTTTTTATGTTTGCCTCTGAGTTAAAATCAATTCTTACTCAGCCAGAGTACAAAAAAGAAATAGACTATGAAGCTATTCATCATTATCTTTCTTTACAATATTGTCCAACGCCATTAACTGGATTTAAAAATATTAAAAAACTCGAGCCTGCTCATTATTTAATTATTGACTGCAGTACTGGCGAGATGAAAAAAGAAAAATATTGGCAATTAAACTATAACAATAAATTATATTTGAATGAAACTGAATGGGAAAATAAAATTTTAAAAGAATTAGAGGAGGCGGTAAAATTAAGAATGATTTCAGATGTTCCTTTAGGTGCTTTTTTGTCAGGAGGAATTGACTCTAGTGCTGTGGTAGCTATTATGGCTAAAAACAGCTCTCAACCTATTAAAACTTTTTCTATTGGCTTTAATGAGGCTGACCATGATGAAACTACTTATGCTCAAATGATTGCCGATAAATACCAAACTGATCATCATAAGTTTATTGTTAAACCCAATGCCTTAGAAATGTTGTCAATATTGGTTAAACAATACGAAGAACCATATGCTGACTCCAGCGCCCTACCAACATTTTATCTAGCCAAGAAAACTCGAGAACATGTTACGGTCGCTCTTAATGGCGATGGCGGTGATGAAAATTTTGCTGGCTATGGTCGTTATAGTGTACAAAAATTTGGCTTATGGTATGACAAAATTGGACCTTTGCATAACTTATTAGCCAAGCCAACAGCGAAATTAATAAACTCCACCTTTAAAACAACTCTAACTAATCACGCTCAAACCTTCGCTGAAACTTTATCATCTCCTTACAATGAAAGATACCTATCGTATATTCAATATTTTTCTCGAGAAGCAAAAAATAATTTATATTCTGATGAGATGAAAGATAAAGTTGGTAATTTAATCACTAATGATATTTTGATAAAAACTTTCGCTAAAGCTCAAGCGAACAACAAGGTAGAACAAACTATTTACACCGATATTGCCACCTACCTACCAGATGATTTATTAGTTAAAGTAGATATCGCTACCATGGCTAACGGACTAGAAAGTCGTTCTCCATTTTTAGATCATGAATTTATGGAAATGACTGCTCAAATACCCGCCCACCTAAAATTAAAAAGTTTAAATAATAAAAAATATATTCTTAAGAAAGCCCTAGAAAAAGACTTAGTACCGAAAGAAATTTTATACAGAAAAAAAATGGGTTTTGGTGTTCCTATTGAACATTGGTTTCGCAATGAGATGAAAGATTATGTTTACGAAATATTATTATCCAACCAGGCAATGTCTAGAAATATTTTTAAGAAAGAAAGTGTTAAAAAATTATTAGACACTCATGTGAATACTAAAATCAACCACAGCTACCGTATTTGGGCGCTCCTAACCCTAGAACTTTGGTTTAGAGAATTTTTTGATTTATTCCGTTAAATAATTTTAAATTTTAAAATTCCTGTAAACAACCCATAGCTTATCTCACAACACACTTATGAGTAATAAAACAATATTTTTTCTAATAAATTCTCTAGAATCCGGTGGTGCCGAGAGAGTTATTTCTAATATTTTGCCTGCCTTATCTAAAAAATATAAAATTTATTTGATATTACTAAAAGATAGTCGCTTTTATACCTTGCCCAAAAATGTCAGGGTTATTTCTTTTTCTAAAATAAAAAATAATATTTTAATGATTCCCCTTTTTCCTTTTTATATCTGGAAATTAAAAAAACTTATCAAAAAACATCGACCTCATAAAGTAATCAGTTTTTTGGAAATTGCCAACTTTGTTAATATTTTAGCCGATAAAAATGCCATCATTTCTTTCAGAATATCTTTAAATTTTTTTGATAAAGGTACTATAAACAGAATATATAAAATATTAATTAAATTATTATATCCTAAGGCAGAAAAAATTGTTGTTAACTCACGAGAAAATAAACAAGATCTGATTAAAAAACTTGATATTTCTCCAAATAAAATTCAAACTATTTATAACCCTATAGATTTGCCCCTGATAAATAAATTAAAAAATAACCCTGTTAATTTACCTTTTTCAAAAAATAGCAATCATAAAATATTTATTACCGTTGGAAGATTAGACCCACAAAAAAATATTCCCACCCTTATAAAATCTTTTAAAAATTTGCCTCCAGAAAATATATTGCTTATAGTTGGTGATGGTTTAGAAAAAAATAACTTAATAAATTTAATCAAAGAATATAATTTAAATAAACAAGTTTTTTTATTGGGCAAAAAGAAAAATGTTTATAAATATCTAAACATTGCTGATTATTTTATTTTTTCTTCCCGTGCTGAGGGATTTCCCAATGTTCTGATTGAGGCTATGGCTTGCAACTTACCAATCATTACCTCCGATTTTAAAACTGGCGCTAGGGAAATTATTGATCCAAACTTAAAATTCGACACTAAAATAAAATACCCCTATTATGGACCAAACGGGATATTACTAAATTTAAAAAATTTTGAAGATGATTTAAACAAAGCTACTTTTTCAAAAATTACACAAAAACAGTTGGGGTTAAATAAATTTAAAATAAGTAAAATTATCAAATGGTGGTCTTGTGAAATAGCTTAGCTAAGAAATTTTAATCACCCTATAATAAAAACTAACAAAAATTTTGATGTGATGTAAAAAATCAGGTTTAATAATAAAATAAAAACTCTTATAAATCAATGCGTGGGTGTTTTTGTTTAAATTGTATTAATGTCATTTTCTTTCTGTTTCGCTGGGTAAATCTTAGTCTAATAAACCAAATAATTCTTGTTGGTAAAAATCGTATAATCAGTAAAAAGAATAAATATTTCAAAGAATCTAAATCAAAATTATTTATCTCAAAAAATTCCTTAATATTATTTATGGATAATCTAAACCTACTATTAGACAAGTTTCTTCCATCTTTTTTAAGCCGATGTATGGTTAATCCTTTTTGCAAGCAATATAGTTTACCCGTACTGGTTAATACTTTTTTTTCAAAGTGCTCATCCGCCAATAAATAATTTGTATTATATCTAAAAGATTTATTTCTGAACATTAAAGATGTATGATCTACAAAATTAGTTTCATTATTGACTTGATTCAAAATTAAAATTTCCTTATCTTCATAATAATACCAAGTATTCGTACCACAACCAACATACTGCTGATTATCTTCTAAAAATTCAACTTGTTTACTGATTTTATTGCAAAGCCAAATATCATCATGGTCTTGTATAGCTATGTATTTACCATTAGCTTTGTCTAATAAAAAATTTAACCCTCCATAGGGACCCAGATTTTTGGTTGATTGAAATAATTTTATCCTATTGCTATTTATTTTTTTTATAATTTTTACAGTATCATCCTTGGAGTTATTATCCAAAACTAAAATTTCAACATCGTCATAATCTTGATTGAGACAGCTTTGAAGTGTTTTGTTAATAAATTGTTCAGCATTATAAGTTATTATTAAGATACTAACTTTTTTATTTTTCATTTTTGTTTTTGATTACTTGTAACTCTATATACAGATCCTTGGCTGAAAATAATTTCAATAGGGAGTGTTCATAAAAATATGGAAATATATTTGCTATTATTTGAAGTGGTAACATGTGCAAAAACCTAATTTTTCCAAACATATTAGAATTGGAAGGGGAAAATAATATTTTCTTCTTGATAATTTTAAATTTAACACTGCTATAAAAAGATGGAACCTTATTCGTTACTGTAAAGTGATCAAAAGTATTATACGTAAAAAACCTCTTGTGAGTAGGATCCCTAAAAGCTCCTATTGAATTATAATAAGGGACAGCGATGATAACTGTGGCACCATTTTTACAAACACGCCAGATTTCTTCCATAATTGCCACTAGATCCCTTGTATGTTCCATAAAATGCATAGAAAAAACTTCCTCTATAGAATTTGATTTTAGTGGAATTTTTTCTTTATCTAGGTCACAAACAATATCAACTCCTGGCATTTTAATTATATCTATACCAATAAATCCTTGTTTTTTATTTTGTCCACAACCGATATCAAGTTTCATATTTTTTAAGATTAATTTTAATAAAATAATTATTTAGAATAGCAAAAATACTATATGCTCCTATTATACCACAAATAACGAAATGTAGACTAAATCCATTTTTCAATAAAATAAACATTAATCCAGCTTGTATAAACCCAGAGACAATAGCAATAATAGACGAGTCTAAAACAGAAGAATCAGAGATGCTAGCCAATAACCACTGTTTTATCCCTACAACAAAAAATAATATTGCATACACGCTAAACAGTCCTATAAGTATAATATCTCGTGAATACTTATCTCCAAATAACAATAAGGCTATATAGGAAGATACGGATAATAAACCAAACATCGGCACAGCGGACATCAAGAATAATTTATTTATTTTCTTAAAAATAGCTTGTTTATTTAAAGATTTTGATATCATAGGAAAGAATACATTTATTATAATTACTTGTAGTAAGGTTATAGGCACTATTGATACAGTGAAATAAGCGCTATACACCCCTACACTTTGTTGATTAATGAATGAACCAATAAGAATTTTGTCACTACCCATAAATAAGAACGATGCAAATGAACCAATCATAGCATACAATCCATACTTTAAAATGGTATTTCTTTTTATTTTTATTTGTACCCCTGGACCAATATCAGCAAAAAAATCTTTTTTAATATACAGAAAAGTAAGTATGCTAAATATTGCATATCCACCTATGGTAGCAAAAACATACTGATTAAAAGAATTATATAAAAAATAAAATCCAGCAGTAAAAAATACTAAAACTGCCATACTTTCAACCAACCTTATCTTAGCTTGAATTAAAAAAAGGCCTAGACCTCTTAAAATACTGTCAGTAACCATTCTTAAAGATAAGAAAATAGCTAATATAACGGCTGATACATATACACTATTAAATATATTTATATCACTGTCCCTTAACAAAATAATCGCCCCCAATGATATTATAACCATTATTAGTATTAATACGAACACTCTTTTTAAAACGAATCTAATTAATAATATTTTTTCAGAGATACTTTTACTTATTGATATAAATCTAATGATAGATACGTCTAACCCTATGGTCATAAAAATAACTAAACTTGAAGCAATGGCTACAACTAGATTATATTTTCCATACATTTCTGGTCCGAGCCACCTTCCTGCTAAAATATTCACAATAAATAAAATTGCCCCAGAGATTATCCCTCCAAAAAAGGACCAGGATAAATTTCCCAAAAATTCTCGCATGGTATCGCTCATGGGATGACCAAAAAATTTCAAGTGTACCCACTCGGCTATTTTCATCAATTTATCTTTAATTTTCCCACCAACACTCTTAAACATCTAATTTATTTTAATATAATAAATTTAATCACACAGGTAGAGGCCTTGCCTCTACCTCCATACCTCTACCTCCTCTCCCACATCTCTCTCTTAATTTATTTTCACACCTTATAGGTAGAGGCCTTGCCTCTACCTGTCACTAAACTATCCCAATTATTCAAAAACCTAGTTAAATCATTTTTAAGATTTCCTAGAAATACTTTTCCTTCTCTTAAATAAATAATAGTTCGATATCTCCCAACGGTTTTATTAAAATAAATACTTCCCTGCTCAATTTCCTTTTGTAATTCTTCGGCTGGAATTATTAAAAAATTATATTTTCCCGCTGCTTCTACTAAAACGAAGACATACACAATTTTATCACCTTTTTCAACTAAACTCAAATTAAAATTGTACCTATCTCGTCCGGAATCCAGAAAAGCAGTTTTCACCTGTAGAGATTGTATCCCCATATTTCCGATAACTACTAAATCAACCCTATTATCAACCACTGGCCTAGCCACATTAACTCCTCGTAATAATAATTCAGCCTTAACTAAATTTTCTCCCCCAGCGCCAATGTAGTGCGCAAAATTTTTCATACCATAAAAATCTTTCAATCTTTTATCTTTAGGCAGATTCGCTAATTCTATTATTTCATTTTCATTTTGATTTTCATTTTGATTTTTACTTTCAATTTCCATATTTTTTGTAAGTTAGACATTAGATAATAGGTAGAGGCAAGGCCTCTACCTCCAGACCTCTACCTGTTTTAATCATTCCTCTAGTTCTTCAAAAGTTATGCTTGCAGTTATTATATCTTTATTTTCGATAAAAATTTTTGAATGTATTTTGGCATATTTTTTATATTTCATCACCCCGCCAATGCTATCAATAATTTTTCCAACCTCTTTTTTGCTACATATTCTTTTGTTAATTTTTGTTCCTAAATATTCATCAAGCCCAGAAACGACTGTTTCTTTATGTGGGTTTATCATATGATGTTTATAATTTAAATTCACATATACTGATAATCTATATAAAGCATCTATACCATCTAACCTCTTAGCCCTGAATTTCCCTTGAAATAGTGATCCATTTCTCTTATATTTTTTATTATAGTACATTGCATATCCAGTACAAACACGTTGCATAAATTTACTTATCCCCTCCTCTCCAACTTGCTTCAAAACCAAGTGAAAATGATTTGGCAACAAACAGTAGGCAACAATTTCTACCAAGGTAGAGGCCTTGCCTCTACCTATTTTATCTTTATGAAATTTTTGTCGTCGAACTCCGCCAATTGGTTTGTCATTGTTAAAGTCTATTAATCTATCCAAAAAATATTTTACATCCTCCTCATCATGAAAGATAACCTTCTTATCAATTCCTCGATTAAATATATGATAATAAATTCCCTCCTCAAAAACGATTCCTCTTTTTGACATAAATTTTTATTTTTAAAATGTTAGGTAGAGGCCTTGCCTCTACCTGTATAGAATATCATATTTATGCTATTTGTCTATGACTAGACAATAAGTAGAGGCAAGGCCTCTACCTCCAGACCTCTACCTATTTTTCTTTATTTTTTTATTAACCATTTTAAAGTGTATCCTGTAATAATAAATCCTAATAGCAGTATTATTGTTAAATATTTACCTTTTAAAAACCAGGGTTTGTATTGAGAAATTCGCTGATTTAGCTGACTGAAGTCTTGCCAAATATTTTTCTTCTTGTAACTAGGCTGAAAAAATACTGGGAATTGTCCCTCGTCTTTTATTTTATCTGATCTATTTTTCATGATATAGTGTTTAACTTTATTGGAATTATTTTCGCCAATGCCCTCAAACAATCTAACTTTTTGCATTTTAATTTTTTTGTTTTTCCAAATTTTACTTTTTATTTTTCGCCAGGTGCTCCATTTTTTTTCTGTTTCCAATTTTATTTTTAAACAATATTCTTTATTTTTAGAATTTTTAATTTTGGGAAAATAAAAATTATACAGATAATTTGAGTCAAAATCATATTCTCCTCTTAATACTTTTTCGCTGATTTTCCTTTGGCAATTCCCATCGGCCAAAATAAATTTAACAGAATTATACTCCTGTAACTTTTTATTTCCAAATAGTATTCTTAAATTATTAAGCCCATTCTGTTTAGCTATAAATCTTTGCTCAACCACATCTCCGTCAATAATTTCTACCCTTCCACCTCTTTCTAATTGTTGAGAGGTATCTGTAAAATTTAATTGCCCTAAAAAACTACCAAAAATCAAAACTAACCCTATGGCTATTATACTTAATAAAATATATTCTGTTTTAAAATTTTTGAACTTCATTTTTATTAAATATTTTTATTAATTGAAAACAACCTTTATCTATAAAAATAACTCTAACTTCAAAGTAATCCTTCAAATTTGTAATAATATCATTACAAATTTGTTACATTTTTGTAATGATATTATTACAAATTAACAATTTCTTTAATTATTTGCCACAAATTTTTCCGTCCCAAGTGGATTAGGCTTAATTTGAAAATTTAAAATGAATAATATAATTTTAATGATTAAATATTAAAAATAGCGTCAGTAAATAATAATACCCTCAATATTAATTTACAAAAGTAAAATAATATTTGTAAATTTGTAGTTGATTTGTAGATTTATAGGAACTACAAATAAAATCTTGGTATTATAATATCAAAAACTTCATAGCACCAGTACAAAATCATCAAAATTAAAAAAACTAGCAAACTAAACTCAAAATATTTTTCTCGTATCTTTTTATTTCCGAAAAAGCCTGTAACAATTTTTAACCCCATCGCTAACAAAACAAAATGTGGTACAATATTCGGTAGCCAATACCTTCCGGGAGTTCCTAGCGTTAAATTACCACTTCCAGTGAAAACTTTCCAATCGGCAATTCTAATAGCTAACTGTAAGAAAATAATTGCCAACAACATAAACCAAAAATATTTTTTTTGATTTTTAAACTCTCTAAAACTATTTTTCTGTAATTGTTTCTTAATCCTTAAATAAGTATTGACACTTATAGTCACAATCGGACATTTATTTAAAGATATGTTTATTGGACAATGTGACAATTTTGTTAATATCCGTTTTTTCCAAATTTGCAAAAATTTAACTTTTGCAAAACTATCAATAACCTTTTTCATCCACGGACCAATAATCCACAACCCTAAACCAAACCACGCTATCCACTCAATCGTCCAAATTAATTTTACATAAACCATTGTTAAATTACTTACACTCCATCTCATTGCCCCCCAATAATTGCTGGAGGACCCATCAACTCTTGATAAGCTTATATTTAAATATTCTCCTAGACTATTTAAATATTTATCTGAAAAAAGTGCCACTATGCCAACTTTTTTTAGTAATAAATAACCAATCCAAACAACAGCCCCCATTATGATAATTATTGCTAGCCAAGATATTTTTTTTATTTTTTGTTTTTTAAGTTTTTGATAGAAAGTCATTCCAATCAAAAATAATACTAGTCCTAGCAACGGCAAGGCCGACGGTTTGGTCATTATAGCCCCAATCAATATTAATCCCAACATTACAACTCGCCAAATATTCCAACCTTTTTTTAGAACTAAAACTGCTACAAAAATGAACCAGGTCCACAAAGGAATTAATAAAACATCATAATTAATATTCGTAAAATAAGTTACCAATTTTGGTTGGAAAGAAATTATTGCCGTTAAAATTAAACTTTGCCTTTCGGAGAATCTAGTTAATCTAAAGATTTTATAGGCCAATAATAAAGTTATAGCACCTAGTAACACTGAAATAATCCTAATGACATCATAACGAATGAATATATTTTTTTGACTTAAAAGTTTCTCGATTTTAGAGACTACCCAATGATACAAACTAAATCCACCTTTCCCAAAAGCACTATGTGCAATATCTGGCGGATAATTACGTTGGGTTCTAGAATGCTGCCACCTCTTAAATTCCACCTCACCAATACCATTTTTGGAATTTGCAAAATTTATTTTATCATAATAGGTCCCCCTAGTTTGTTTGTGTTGAGTTAATAAAGCTGCCTCTTTTATTTCCTCGGAATATCTATAGGTTGATAAATCTTGCTTATCTTGCTTTGGATTATCATATACAACCTTCCCATCAGCAGATACCGTTTTTTTATAATCACTGGATTTATTTGTGGCTAAATATTGTACTGTGTTATAATGCCTTGATTCGTCTTGCCCCTTAAAAATTGGAAAAACTCCAACTAAAAAAATTCCTTTAATTAAAAAGGATAATAATATAACCATCAAAATAATTCTAGTTGACCTGACCATTAGTCTATTAGACTTTTTAAAAATTTATAATACTCCCCATTATCCCCACTGTCTGTTAAATACTTCTTTAAAACCGTTTGTCGTGCTTTTTCTCCTAGCATTATTCTTAAATCCTTATCATCAATCAGCCTTTCCATATTATTAATCCAATCATCTACATCGCCAGACAATAATCCATTTTTACCGTTGATGATAACTTCAGAAAAAGTTTGATTTTTCACAGCGATTGTTGGTATACCAATAATACCCGCTTCAAAGAATTTTAGTTCTGATTTCGATTGACAAAACTCAGTCATTTCTAGTGGTGCTAAATTGATATCCACTTCGGCAATATTTTGATAATGCTTGTCTCGTGAAACAAAAGGAAGTTGAACAATCTGCTTTTTAAATTTTCTATAGAAAGTGCTATTTATATCCAAATAACCAACTAAATACAACTTAACATTTTTGTATCTGTTTAAAATTATTGTGAGAGCGGGAATAATGGTGGCAAAATCTTTATTATGAGAAATTGAACCACTAAAATAACCAATCCTAACATCTTCATCCTTACGATTTCTATGTAAATAGATCTTTCTAGCCTCTCTTGTCCAGCGTAATTCTTGCTTCGATAATTTATTTTTAACAACAAAGACTGGCTTGCTAAATTGTTTTAATTTCTCAGCTAAAAAAGAAGTACTAGTGGTTATAGCCATCAGTTGCTTATTTTTTAATATCTGTTTCCCAGAAATATCTTGATATTGCTTTTTTTCTTCTTCAGTAAAATTACAATAGGCATCGGATTGTTTAAATAAATCCTCCGAGAACATTAAATCATCGGTGTCATAAATAATTTTTTGGTTCAACTTGGAAGCTTGTTTGAAAATATTTTTCCCAGTACTGTTCCAACTAATTCTGTTTACAATTATTACTTTGGCTCGTCGTAATTTTGCTAACAAAAAAGGGTCACTTTCAAAAAGAACCCCCGCTTTAAAACCACCTTCTTGTAATTCTTCGGCAATATAATCGTTACGATATAAAGCCACTGCTCCTGTTAATCCTGATACAAATATAATATCTGCCTTAGGCCATTTCAACATAATAAATAACACTCGCTTTAACCTCTCACTAACACTTTTTAAAGTACTCCAAAAACCATCTCGCTTAGCTAGATGTTTAAATTTACTAAATTTTACAAGTATATTATTCATAGGTTTATTATAACACCACCTACAGTGAAACTCAAGGTCGTTGACCTGCAACCTCTCGCATTTTTAAATGACAATAAACATCTTTGATGAATATTTAACGATACTTTCCCTACTTAATTTGAAATTTAAATTCAATTTAAAATAGTTAAATGATTTAATGACTGAATGTTGAATAATATTTTTATTTGGAAATTTATCTGTCCGAGGCTAATCCACTTAATACAGATAAATTTCAAATTAAAAATAATTTAAAATTGTTCCATAATCTTCTCTATCTTCCCTACTTTTTTAGTCAATCTACTTTTCCGAATAATTTTCCTTTGCTTAGTAACCCTTGGCAAATTAACTATCAGACTCCCAGCTACTTTTGCTAATACTACAACCATTCTTTTCTTTCTCCAAATATTTTTTATTTTTTGATTAAAAATACTTCCCCCAATTAAAGTATATTTATTTTGTTCGTTATCTTTTTTATTACCAGCTGAAAAACTATTTTTATCTCCCTGACTGTATCCTTGTTTTTTACTACTTTCACTATTTCTATCGACACTATTATTATTAAAATAACTTTTCGGCACCAACCATAAACCTCGCCACAACATTTTATTAGGGAAATTTTTTAGCATCATCAAAAATCTATTTCTATTTAAATAATAAGCCTTGAAGGCTGAGACGCCGGGCTTCTCAGCTTTTTTCTGCTGGTTTATTTTGTCGGCGGTAGCTGAATGTAGGTGCCAGACCACAGCCTTGGGTGCTGTAATAATTTTCCATCCTCGCCACTGCATTCGCCAACTCAAATCTGCATCCTCATAATAGGCAAAAAAATTATCATCAAAATATTCTTGATATCTAATCATTTTATTCTTCTCACTCCCTGTTTGATCTTTTGCTCCTACTATTCTATGTTCTGTTTTTAATCTTGACTGCCAATTCTTAGCATTTGTTATTTGATATTTATTATTTGACATTTTTTTTCCTATTATATCTTCCAACATCTCCCTTCTCAACAAAACTGCTCCACCGCAAAATCCAAAAACTTCTTTCGTTTTATTGTATTGCCCCTTGTCAATTTCTCCGTGACCAATATTATAGCTCCGTCCGTCTCGTCCCATACTAGTCCCAACCGAATCAATAATCGCCTGATTATTGTTTATGTTTAAACTGGTATTGTTGTATTTGGCTTTATTACTAATAATATTCTGCTCGCCAAACCCCAGCAACATTTTTGGAGTCAATGCCCCAATTTTCAATATGTCTTTTGTCTGTTGTCTATCTAATTCTTCCAATAATTTTTCTAAAAAATCTTTTTCTACTTTAGTATCGTTATTTAATAAAATAATATTTTCTATATTTTTATTTTGCAAAGCAACTGAAATTCCAATATTATTTCCCTTGGAAAATCCGGTATTTTCTTTTAATTCCACAATTTTTACTTGGGGAAATTTTTTCCTCACAAAACTAACTGAGCCATCCCCCGAACCGTTGTCTACTAAAACCACTTCAAAATCTAGTCTAGTTTGACTAAATAAAGAAGACAAACACTCTTGCAATAAGTGCTCGCCATCCCAATTTACGATAATAATTGCTGTTTTTGGTGGTTTATTCATTTTTTTATGTTTAACGAACACATCTATTTATAGAATATCTATAAATAATCCTATAGTTTTCGTTTAGGTGTGCCCTTTAAACTTATAAATCCATCATTAGCTTCTATTGAGTACGGTATTTTATCTTTTTCTGGTTTGATAAATAAATTATTTTTCTCTAAAGCCTCCAAAATACCAATAAATTTCTCTGGATAATTTAAATTTTCTAAGGCTCCAGATAATGGTCCTTTTTGAGATAATATTGTTTTTAATTCTTCATTTGTCCGTTCTGGTGCTACTGCTGGTATAACTAATATTAATGCTTGCCCCACTCTAATGTTATCTGACTTTAATCTGTTATCTTTTTTAATTTTTTCCACAGTTAAACCTTTATGCTCTTTGGCTATCTTGAATAAACTATCTCCTTTTTGTATAGTATAATAAATTATCTTCTTGTCTAATCTATTCTTAATAAATTTTTCTAATCTCTGGCCACGAAACTCTAAATAGGAATTATAATCGACCACCTGCTTATTTTCTTTGGCCCATTGAAAAAATTTCCTTGCAAAACCTCCATTGTATAAAGCCAATGCTAATTTCCAAGAATCACTATTCCAATTTTGTTCAGTTGATGTTCTGTCTAATTTCATATTTTTAACAACATCTTTGTATAGATCCGCCAAATACTCTGCTGCCACCCTAGCATTAGCTATAACATTATACCGTTCGTCTTTGCGAGTGTTTACTTCTAGGCCGTATGCTCTGGCTAGTTTTGGCATTAGTTGATAAACGCCACCTGCCCCAACGGAAGAGGTCGCCTTTTTATTTTTCTTCACTGCCCAGTGAGATTCAGCAATTCCCAAATAAACCAACCAGTCTGGACATTCTAATTCTTTAGCCATAAAAACTCTACTGAAAACTTCCTGTACTTCGTTGTGCCATTCGGTCATTCTATCTAGAGCTTGGGTTAATCCATAATGTTGACTGCCACCTGCGTCGTATTCTTGTAGCCAATAATTTTTAATGGCTTTTTTAATACTAATAAGATTTATCGATTTAGTGACTAGATATTGTCTAGACAACAACATTCTTAAATCACGATAATTAATCTCTCCTTTCTCCCTGGTAATTCCTTCTTTTTTTTCTTCTTCTATTTCTTCTTTTATTGCTTTTTCTTTCCTCTCTTGTTCTTCTACCTGCCCTATCATTTCTTGTCTACTTTGCAAACCTTGTCCTACTTCCCAATCCGAATAATTATCCGCTCCATAATTTTTGTGTACTAATCTTTCACTCTTTAAAGCATCGCTGGCAAATTTTGTAATAACCTCTCCAACTGCCATACCTAAACCAACTTTCCCTGCCAATTCCAAAAAATCTCTTCGGCTTTGGCTGTTCGGATTGTCCGAATAATTTCTAGCATCCTCTATGCCTTTTTTATCACTACCTATATTATTAGAATCATTTTTTCCAACCTCTCTGCTGATTATTTTTAATCTACTTCTTAAGTTGCCAATTACTCTTTTAAAAAAAGAAATTTGTTCATCAATAACCTCACCTTGTTTTCCATTAACCTCTTCATTTCTTCCACTGCCATTTTTTACTTCTGCACTACCCTCCTCGTTTCCATTCCCAAAACTACCTTTTGTATCCTCAAAAGGTTTTTCGTTGTTAATAACTGGTGAAATCTTATTAAACTCCATGATCTGTTAATTTATTTTTATTATCCCTCTCTATTTTTTTGTTGTTTGTTACTTATTGCTTATTGCTTGTTGCTTGTTGCTTATTTTTTGTATCTTGTTTCTTCTTCAATTATACCACATAAAACAGCCCTTTACACCCCTACGCACCAAACCCATATATTAATATATGGGTTTAGAAATGAGCAGATATTTTTTATATACTCACTTGATTACAATAGTTTAGTGCCCTATCCACTTGCTAAAAACACAATCTTAACGCCTACAGGCCACAACTTCGTTGCAGCAGCTTTGGAAAAGGCCAGGCCTTGCTCATTCTTGTCTTCCTGCGTTCAACTTTTAAATTTAAAATTTGAAATTTGAAATGAATAACGCAATTTTAAATGATTAAATATTTAAATTCCTATGTTCCTAAATTCGTAAAAGTAAATATTAAATCATTTAACTATTTTAAATTGAATTTAAATTTTAAATTTTAAATTAAACAGAGAA
>CAZRER010000003.1:0-22993 GCA_964599525.1 uncultured Bdellovibrionales bacterium | reverse complement strand
TTTTTTTAAAAAAAATGAAAATAAAACAAATAGGGGCTAGAGAAATTTTGGATTCCAGAGGAAATCCAACGGTGGAAGTAGAAATTATTGGAGAGGAGAAAAATTTATTTAGAACAATTGAGAAGAAAGCTTGGTCTTCGGTGCCGTCGGGAGCTTCTACTGGTGATTTTGAAGCCATAGAATTAAGAGACGGAAATGAAAAAAGATTTCAAGGAAAGGGAGTCTTGAAAGTTGTAAAAAATATAAAAGAGACAATTGCTCCAGCTTTAATTGGGAAAGAAGTGACCGCACAAAAAGAAATTGATAATATAATGTTGGAGTTGGACGGAACGGAAAACAAAGCTAGGCTGGGAGCCAATGCTATCTTGGGAGTTTCTATGGCCGTGGCTCGATTAGGGGCAATATCCAAAGAGCAAAAGTTATTTGAATATATTGCTGGATTGAGTGGGCGAACTATAGAAGAGGTAGAACTAGTACGTCCGTTTTTTAATGTGATTAATGGTGGAAAACATGCTGGGAATAAAGTTGCTTTTCAAGAATTTATGATTTCTCCAAATTTAGGTTCTTTCCAGGATAATTATCGAGCTGGCTCAGAAGTTTATCACACCTTACAAAAAATTCTCAAGAGTAAATTTGGTGGAGCTTCCACGCTGTTGGGAGATGAGGGCGGTTTTGCCCCCAATGATTTTACCAGGGAAAATGAAGTTCTGGATATTCTAGTTGAAGCAATCAAAGAAGCAGGCTATGATAAAAGAGTAGACATTGCCCTGGATGTAGCAGCTAGTGAATTTTTTGTTGATGGCCAGTATAAGGCGAATGGCGAAGCCAGAGAGGATACCCTGGAGTATGATTTAGGTTTTAAAATGGACGAAAGGAACTATAAGTCCACCGAGGAGATGATCGAAATTTATAAAAAATTAGTAGAAAAGTATCCAATTATTTCCATAGAAGATCCTTTTGATCAAACAGATTTTAAGGCTTTTGCTAAATTGAAAAAAGAATTAAGTGAACAGAAAATACAAATTGTGGCCGATGATTTAACGGTTACTAATCTGACTAGAATTAAAACTGCCATTAAGGAAGAATCTTGCAATGCACTATTGCTAAAATTAAATCAAATTGGTACAGTGAGTGAGTCTATAGAATCATTTAAAATGGCTAAAAAAGCTAATTGGGAAGTGATGGTTTCTCATCGTTCAGGGGAAACAACTGATGATTTTATAGCTGATTTTGCCGTTGGTGTTGGGGCTGGACAAATAAAATCTGGAGCAACGGCTCGAGGAGAGAGGGTTTGTAAATACAATCGTTTGCTGGCAATCGAAGCTTTAATTAAAAATTAAGAATTAAGAATTATGGCGATGAAAAAAGTAATTTGTGTTGGTTCGGCGACGAGGGATATTTTTTTGAGGGTAAATATTGATGATAGGCAACCAGAAAAAATTTGTTTGTCGGCCGGAGAAAAAATTTATACTGATGATTTTAGAGAAACCGTTGGAGGAGGAGCGGTTAATGTAGGGGCTGGTTTAAAAAAACTAGGTTTCCGTTCTTTTGTATTTGCACGAACAGATAAAAGTTGGACGGGCAAGTGGATCCAAAAACAAATTGGTAAGTTAAAACTGAAAAAGAATTATATGCAACAGACTGGCAAAATTCCTAGTGAAACATCGGTAATAATTGCCGACAAAGTAGAGCAAGACCGAACAATTTTGCGTAGTGGGGATGCAGTGGAAAATTTTAATCTTTTAAAGGCTTGTCAAAAATTTAGAGAGAGTGTTGATTGGCTTTATGTAAGTTCTCAAAAGAAAAATCATCTAGACAATTTGGATATTTTAACAAATTTTGCTAAAGAAAAACGAGCCAATATTGCTTTTAATCCCTCTAGCTATCAGATTAAAAATAATGCTGATGAAGTTTTAAATAAGTTGCAAAATATTCATATTTTATTCGTTAATTTAGATGAAGCAGTGGACTTGCTTGGTGAAAATATAGAAACTTATCGCCAAAAGAGTGAAATATTAGAAAGCAAAATTAGAGAATTGTTTGATAAATTTTTAAATTTTGGAGTGAAAATAATGGCTTTAACGGATGGTGCTCGTGGGGCTTGGGCAGGTAGTATTGTTGATGGTGAAACGGTAATTTTCCATTTGCCTGCCGAAGAAATAAAAAAGGTGGCCGATACCACCGGAGCAGGAGATGCTTTTGTTAGTGGATTCTTGGGGTCTTTTATAAACGATGAAAGTGAATTAGAGATGAAATTTGTTACAAAGTTACAACGAGCTTTAGTAGGAGGCCTTGCCAGTAGTTCAAGTGTTATTTCAGAAGTTGGAGCCATTAATGGCTTTTTAAAACCGGGGCAAATAAAAAGACAAATTAAAAAAGTAATAAAACGTATTAAAGAAATATAAAATTTTAGATAAATGGGTATGAGAAAAAATAGTGTAGGAACAATATTAGTAGTCTTATTTTTATTAAGCCCATTTTTTGTGTTGGCCAAAAGCTGCTTGGTGGATAAATCCGAAACACAAAGTGATGTTTATAAGACAATAAATAAATCTTTGGAAGATGGCTGTAATTTTATTACGGTTGCACCAGGAGAATATGCTGAAGATATCAATATTAAAGATGGAGTAAAAATAAGTGGAATTAATAAAGAAGTTGTTATTGAAGGAACTGTCACAATGAATGGAGAGTCTGGTTTAAAAGGTGTGCATATTGACAATCCTAGAACACAAGATTCTAATGGCAGAACCATTGGAGTTAAAATAGAAAAAGGTGCCAAGGCCATTCTTTATAATATTGAGGTGTCAAACGCTGACATTGGTGTAGAGAGTTCCGAGGGAAGCCAGTTAACTGTGATGGATTCGAAAATGTATAAAAATAATAAGGCTTTTTATATTAGACGAGGAACAACCGTTGATATTAGAAATAATGAGGTTGTAGATAACGATGAGGAAGGTATTGATGTTAGGGCTAAAATAAATGGGAGTATAAATGGGAATAAAATAATTAGAAATGGAGAAGGAGGCATAGAGATAGTTATGGGAGAGTCAAAAATGAAAATTGTTAATAATATTATCAATGATAATCATGCTAGCGGGATTGCGTTGCAATTTTACAAAGATAATAGTGGACTGGGTGATTTTTTAATAGGAGGCAATGAACTGATGAGAAATGGTAATCAAGGAATTACTTGTAAACGACCCAGTGGAGGTAAAACTGTAAAACAGTATTGGGCAAAATCAACAAAATTTGAATACAACAGAATATGGAATAACAAGAGGGGAATTATTCATAGTGGATGTAAATTTAATGGTCCTAAAAAATGGAAAGCTAGCAGAACAAAAAAAGTACAAGAGCAATTAATGACAAAATTAGAAAAGTTAAAAACACTTCATAGGGAAATGTCTGATAAAGATTTATCAAAAATTATAAATAAACAAATAGGCAATAAATTCTCTTCTGAAGATAAAGATGATTGGCAACAACAAAAGATTGATGGAGAAAGAAAGAAAAAGATAGATAAAATTGTTGATGCCTATTTATGGGATTATGATAATAATGTAGAAAAAGAAAAGAATATCATAGAGAAATCTTCAAAAATTAGGGAATTTTTTCTGGGGCCTAATACAAAAATATTAAAAAGACTAAAGAATAATTTAGATAAGTATAATTCGGATATGGAGACGTTACAGGAAATAATACACGAAATAAGAACAGGGTATATTTTAGATGATGCTTCAAAACAAATAGAAGAATTTAAAAGGTTAAATGAATTGCAAAAGGTTTATAATCAATATCAAGAAAGATTTGGAATATGGACTTGGGTTAAATCGTTATTTTAAAAAGTAATTATAATAAAATGGAAAATCAAAAAAAAGAAGAAGAAAAAAAGATTGATCTGTCGATCGTTGTACCAGTCTACAATGAGGAGGGAAATGTTAAAGAGCTACACAGAAAAATCGTTGAAGCTTGTGATAAACTTGGGAAAAGTTATGAAGTTATTTTTGTTGATGATGGTTCTACGGATAAAACCGTAGAAATATGTAAAGGTCTATCAAATTTAACTTTAATTGAGTTGAGGAAAAATTTTGGTCAAACAGCTGCTTTTGATGCTGGATTTAAACATTCCAGTGGAAAACAGATTGTTACTATGGATGGGGATTTGCAAAATGACCCAGCGGATATTGGTTTATTATTGGACAAGGCAAAGGAAGGTTATGATGTAGTTTCTGGCTGGCGATTTAAACGTAAAGATTCCTTTTCAAAAAAGTTTTTTTCTCGAACTGCAGATAAATTAAGAAAGATACTTTTGAAGGACAGTATTCATGATTCCGGTTGTAGTCTAAAGGTTTATGATGGAGATGCCTTAAGAAGTGTTGATTTATTTGGAGAAATGCATCGTTTTATTCCAGCAATCTTAGAACTTGATGGATATAAAGTTGGGGAAGTTAAAGTTTCGCATCATCCACGAATTCACGGAGAGACTAAATACAACTGGAAGCGGTCGATCAAAGGATTTGTAGATATGATATCAATTTGGTTTTGGCGTAAATACGCTTCGCGACCGTTACATTTTTTTGGGGGGAATGGAATATTGCTGATATTTTCAGGAGGTTTAGTTCTTGCTTGGATGATCTTGGAAAAAATACTTTTTAATGAATCTCTATCAGATCGTATTTGGCCATTAATGGGGGTATTTTTAATTATGCTTGGCGTACAATTTTTTGTCTTTGGACTTTTAGCGGACATTCTTATTAAAAATTATTATAAGGGTGGTCACCGAATGAATTATTCTATTGGAAAGATTACTAAACAATAGTTAATCTGTTTATGAAAAGAATTTTATTTTTTAATTATGAGTATCCCCCTTTGGGGGGTGGAGCAGCTAATGCTACTAAATATATTTTAGAAGAATATTCTAAAAGAAATGATTTAGTGGTTGATTTGGTTACTTCATCTATTAATGATGAATATGTTCAAAATAAAATTAGTAAGAATGTCACAATTCATAGATTACCCATTGGAAAAAACTCAGAAAATTTAAATTATCAAAGTAAGGGAGAATTAATAAAATACACTTGGAAAGCTTATTTTTTTGCTAGGAAATTAATTAAAAAAAATAATTATGATTTAACCCACAGTTTTTTTACTGTTCCGACTGGAGTGTTATCGTTAATATTTAAATGGCAATTTAAATTACCCTATATTGTTTCTTTAAGAGGTTCTGATGTTCCTGGGTATAGTGAAAGATTTGATAAGCTATATAAATTTATCACACCCATTATTCATAAAATTTGGCATCAAGCAAAATTTGTAGTGACTAATAGTAAGGGGTTAACGGAATTAGCTAAAAAAAGTGATCCTCAACAAAAATTTCTGGAAATCTTTAATGGAATTGATACAACTTTTTATCAACCAAATAAAAGAACTCTGGAAGATAAAAAAAGGGAGTTTAGAATTTTACTGGCTTCACGGTTAACCAGAAGAAAAGGTTTTAACTATGCTATTGATGCTTTTGCAAGATTGGTTAAAAAATATCCACAAATAAAAATACAAATTGCCGGTGGAGAAGGTAATGCTATGGCAGAATTAAAAGAGCAAGTTAGGAAATTAAAACTCGCTGATAAAATAAATTTTAGTGGGTTATATACCAAGGAAGAATCTCCAGCAATATATAATTGGGCGGATATTTTTGTAATGCCTTCTCTTAATGAAGGGATGAGTAATAATTTATTAGAAGCTCTGGCTTCGGGGTTACCAGTATTAATGACACCCACTGGTGGGGCGGAGGAATTGGTTATTGATGGAAAAAATGGTTATTTAATTAAAATGAAAGATGTTGATTCCATCGTAGAAAAAATATCACTGCTTATTGATAATTTACAGAAATGTGAAATTCTTGGGGTGAAAAGTAGAGAAATCGCTGAAAATATGAGTTGGTTCAGCGTGGCAGAGGAATATATTAATCTTTATAATAAAATAGATGTGTAAGAATAATATTTGTAAGACAATTTTAAAATTTGTAGTGATGACTGTATTGGTATTCTTTTTAATTCAGCAGGTCAATTGGAAAGAAGTATGGGGTTATTTAAAAAATATGCGACCATTTTTTCTTTTTTTATCTGTTTGTTTTTATTTAGTCGGCATTATAATTAGCGCTCGGAAATGGCAAGTTTTAAGTATCTTTAAAAATTTTCAAAAATCTTATTATTTTTATTTTAAAACTTATCTTCTGGGTACTTTTTTAAATAATTTTTTCCCGTCATTTATTGGAGGCGATGCTTATCGCATCCATAGTTTAGGAAAGTTTGATAAAAGATTTAAGGATAGCTCTTTAACAGTTGTAATTGATAGAATTAGTGGTCTCTTGGGGATAGTAGTTTTGGCAGCTTTTTTTGGTATTTTAAATTATAAAAATATTATAAATAATCAAACTGTATTTTGGCTGGTAATTGCAATGATGATTGTGAGTATCGCTTTCTTTATGGGAGCTTTGTTCTTTAATTCAAGAATTGCTCAGATATTAATTAATTATTTTCCAAATAAAATAAAAATTTTTATTAAGCAGCTGGGAGAATTTAGGAGAAAAAAAATATTTTTCAAGACAATAAATTATTCGTTTCTGTTTGTTTTTGTGGGCGTGACCTTAGCTAATTATATGCTTTTTCTAGCTTTGAATATTAAATTGTCATTTTTTGATTTTTTAAGTGTTACTTTTTTAGCCAACATCATTGCTTCCATCCCAATTAGTGTTGGAAATATTGGGGTTAAGGAATTGGCCTATATTTTACTTTTTGGTATTTTTGGGGTAGACACTAGTGCTGCTGTTACTGTTGTCGTTGTTGCGCGTGTTTTGCAAATATTGATTAGTTTAATAGCCATACC
Organism: uncultured Bdellovibrionales bacterium; assembly: GCA_964599525.1. Lineage (GTDB taxonomy): Bacteria > Patescibacteriota > Minisyncoccia > Moranbacterales > DUUL01 > S145-42. The sequence continues at coordinate 16,108 of CAZRER010000003.1, read as the reverse complement.
TTTTTATATCCAAAACAAAAAATAATTTAGACATTTAATATCTAAGCGTTTTAATTAGTAGAAATATTTTGATAACTGTTATATAATAAAAGTATAACATTGTTACTTAATTAAGTTATAATAAGATGATTAAAAATAATAAAAATAAATACGAAATAATAGTTCACGGTCGGGGAGGACAAGGAGCAAAAACAACGGCGGAGCTTTTAGCTCAAGCGGGATTAAAAGCTGGTAAATTTGTGCAGGCTTTTCCAGAATTTGGTCCAGAAAGAAGTGGGGCACCTTTACGTACTTTTGTACGAATAGCCGACGAATTTATTCGTTCCCATGAGCCGATTGTTTCTCCAGACGTAGTCTTAATTCTAGACGAGGGGTTGTTGAATACTCAAAAGGTTGATAAGAATATTTATTTAGCAAAATTGGTGATTATTAATACTAAAAAATCACTAGAAAAAATTACAGAAATTTTACAAAAAAATGAAAATTTTCAAGAAAAATTTTTAGGAAAAGTAGTACCGATTGATGCTAGCGGTATTGCTGAAAAAATTATTGGACAAAATCGTCCCAATACGGTTATTTTAGGAAAATTTGCTGAGATGAATGACGTTATAAATGTTGAAGATGTTATCAAGGCTTTTGAAGATAAATACAAAACTAAAATTGGTGAAGAAATCACAGCTAAAAATGTGAAAGCAATAAGGATGGCGGGGCAATAGTGAATTACCAATTATGAATTGTGAGATGTTAACTAATAACTAATTGTATGAAACAACTAATTAAGAATAAAAAAGAAAATTACCCCCAGACGGGGGAGTGGAAAACGGAAATGCCGGTGATTTCTGATAAGTGTATTGCTTGCGGGAAGTGTATTCGTCATTGTCCAGAGGCCACAATGTTTATGGGAGAAATTGGTGGAAAGAAACGAGCAGGAGTAAAATATGATTTTTGTAAAGGTTGTGGAGTTTGTGCCGAGGTTTGTCCAGTCAAGGCGATTACAATGATTAAAAAAAATAAATAGATGGAATTATGGATTCTGCTTAAAATTATTTTAGAATTTTTCTTGTTTGGTTTTATGGCTTGGTGGGGATCTGGTCTGGACAATTTTATTTTTTTGATTATTATTTTGAAAAATAAAAATGTTAAGCAGCAATGGTGGATGTTTTTTGCAATTATGCTAGCCGTTTTGTTGGTTTTAATATCAGCCGAGGGTTTAATTAAAATTGGAAATTTTGTTTTTTCCAATTTCCCAATATACAAACTTATTGGACTATTATTAATTGGTATTGGATTAGGTGATTTAAGAGGTCTTTTTTTAAAAAAGAGGTTGAATAAAAGAAATAGGATTGAGAAAAGGAGGCGAAATATTAAATTATTTATGGTAGTATTGTTATTTTTTTTGATTAATAGTTTAGATAATTTGGTTGTTACCATGGCGGTTTTTTCGGCTAATCAAGAATGGATTAAAATAGTTTTTTATAGTAATGGTTTTATTTTAGGAGCGATATTATCTTTTTGGTTGGCCTTAAAATTTGATTATATTATTCAAAAAATTAAATGGTTACAGTTTTTAGCGCCGACTGTTTTAATTATAATAGGAGTTTTAATATTTTTTAATGTGCCATAGTATCATTTTTAATTTTGCAATGATTTCTAATAACAAAATTATCAAGATACAGTTTGAAACAATTTTATTTAAATTAAAATAATTCCATTAAAACATTTAGCCATTAAATCATTCATTGAAAATTTTAAATTAAAAATTGAAAATTAAAGCGGTAGAGTTTAAGTAATATATATTTAAAATATAAAATTATGATAAAACAACAAAATAATAAAAAAAAGAAATATTTAGCTTTGACTGGTGGTTATGCTGTTGGTGAAGCTTTGCGACAAATTGATCCTGATGTGATGCCGGTTTATCCTATTACCCCTCAGACACCAATAATTGAAGCTTTTGCTAAAAAAGTGGCGGATGGTTTGGCTCAGACGGAAATTATTAGGGTGGAATCAGAGCATAGTGCTATGAGTGCTTCTATTGGTTCTTCGGCGGCTGGAGCTCGAACGATGACTGCTTCCAGCTCTCAAGGAATTATGTATATGATGGAAGTTATTCCAGTGGCAGCTGCCATGCGGTTACCAATAGTGATGGTGGTAGCTAATCGAGCAATTTCTGGAACAATTAATATTCACAATGATCATTCCGATGCTATGGCTATGCGTGATTTTGGTTGGGTGCAAATTTTTGCGGAAACTGTGCAGGAGGCTTACGATGATACTTTTATTGCTTTAAGAGTAGCTGAGCAAGCTAAACTGCCGGTGGCACCAAATTTAGACGGATTCTTTATAACTCACAGTGTGGAGAATGTGGAGCTTTTAGACGACAAGGTTGTACAAAATTTTGTCGGCGAATACCAGCCAAAATCTGGAGAATATTTATTTGATTTTGATAACCCAGTGACTATGGGGCCATTAACTTTACAAAATAGTTATATGGAAGTGCGGAAAGAATTATATGATGCTATGAAATTTGTGCCGAAGATTTTTAGAGAGGTTACTGATGCCTTTGTGAAAATTTCTGGGAGACAGTATGATTTTATTGAAGAGTACAAGACAGAAGATGCAGAGAAGGTTATTGTGGCTATGGGGTCAATTTGTGGAACGGTGAAAGAAGCTATTGATAATTTACGAGAACGAGGGCAGAAAGTTGGCTTGGTTAAAATTAGATTATTCAGACCATTTCCCTATGAAGTTGTTGGGCAAGCTTTGCAAAATGCCAAAGAAGTAATAGTGATGGATAAAAATATGTCTATGGGCGTTCGACAAGTTTTAGAAAGTGATGTGGTGCAGTCTTTAGGTTCCAACGAAAAGGTGAGAAGTATCGTCTATGGACTAGGCGGAAGGGATGTTTTTGTAAAAGAAATTGAGGAAATGGTGGGAGAATAATTAAGAATTGATAATTGATAATCGAAAAGTTTGATATAAGCTTAGAATAATTAATTAGAAACATGGAGAAATTAAATATTAGATCAGATGGAGAAAACCCAGTAGCTAAAATTTTGAGTAATTTAGCTCCAACACCATTTGAATATGAAGGGATTAAGTTTGCTTCTGTTGAGTCTGCTTTACAGGGTATTAAATTCAAAGATGAAAATATACAAAAAGAAGTTTTTGCTATGACAGGATTGCAAGCATTAAAAACTGGAAGAAAAATAACTAATAGTATTGACGAAACAAAAAACACAAAACATTATTATGTGTATTGGAAAGGTAAAAAAATGCCATACAATGGAACGGAACATAGAGAATTAGTACTAAATTTTATTAGAGAAAAGATTAAACAAAATAAAGAAGTCCAGAAAGCATTATTAGATACTAAAGATTTTTTTATTTATCATGACGTTGGAGAAGAATCTCCTAACACATCGTTGCCGGAGAAAGTATATATAAAAATGCTCTTAGAGGAAAGAGCAAAACTTGAAAATGAGAACAAATAAAATATAAGAGACAAGATAGAAAGTATATATCAAATATATTATTAACCAATAAATTAAAACAAAAGTATGTCATTAAGATTTGATGGAACAAAAGCAATGCGGGAAGCTCAAAGAGTAAGTACAGCTGATGACAAAAAGAGAGGTCGTCAAGAATACTCTTGTGTAGATTCAGATCTGGACGATTTTGACGATGGGAGCTGGAGGGAGACGGCATATATCAACACTTTTCATCATGTTATTGATGATTATAATTCCATAAAGGATTATGTAGAAATTGTTTTGGAGAAAAAAAGGGGAAAAGCAGTCGGTATCGATTTTGGCGGATTGGGAATTAATGTATTTAAGGGTTTTACACCTGGTTTTTTCGAGAAAAGTATTGGAGTGAGTTTGTCTGATCATAGAACGAATAATGGAAGGCTATATAGAATTGATAAAAAAATATATGATGATGGACGAGAGCATAAGATAATTATCGGTAATATATTTGATACAAAAGTTTATAAAAAAATTGATAAAATATTGCAAGGTAAAAAAGTAGATTTTATCGTAGAAAGAATGTACGCTGGGTTACAAAATGTTCCGGAAAATTTAATGGTGGTTATGGCCACTCTACAAAGGTGGTATGGTTTATTAGATGATGGAGGGATAATGTTGGTAGAGTTGCCATCATTTGTAGCTCCAATTATGAAAAGGTGGCTAGAACTTTTAAACAAGGATAATAAAGTGGAGGTTGCTTTTGATAAGTTTAGGCTTGCTTTACGGATTAATAAATTACCTGGAGCACCGAAACAATTACCGAAATTAGAGCTCAAGGAAATAAAAAAGATTTTTCAAGAATATAATAGACATTTAGATGAATATATTCAACGGAATTAAGATATTGATTAAAAGATAACTGAAGACAACAATTTGTTTTGTAAACTATGAATTTTAGACAAAGTCTTAAAAAAGCGCAGATGAATTTTGGGCAGATGATTCCTATGTTGGTAGGAGTTTTGTTGTTGGCTAATTTATTGAATGCGGTTTTGCAGAAATATTATGAGGTATTATTTACCGGTAGTTATTGGAAAGATACGGTAGTTGGAGCTTTAGCGGGAAGTTTTTCTTTTGGAATACCTTTGACTAGTTATATAATTGGCGGAGAATTTATTAAAAATGGGATTAGTTTATTGGCGGTAACGGCTTTTATAATGACTTGGTCTAGCGTTGGTATCTTGATGTTGCCCCTAGAAATGGAAATGCTAGGCAAAAAATTTGCTATTTATAGGAATATATTAAATTTTTTTCTAGCAATTGTAATAGCTATTTTAACAGTGATAATTTTAAATTTTACTAAATAAATATGATAAATAATAAGAAGAATAATATAAACAATAAAAATACTCCTCAGAAAAGTAAGGTATCTTTTGTTTTTCCGGTAATAGTAATTTTAGCTTATGGAATAATTTTTTTGTTAAATAAAAATTTAGCTTACGATAGCTTGATAAAAACAGGTCATATTTTAATTAAAATTATTCCGCTCTTATTTTTGATTTTTGCAATGATGGTTTTAATGAATTTATTTGTTACGACTAACAAAATTAAAAAACATTTCGGGGAACAATCAGGAATAAAAGGTTGGTTGTATGCTATTTTATTTGGGGTTGTGTTGGGTGGTCCTCCCTATGTCTTTTTTCCAATGCTTAAAGAGATGAAAGAAAAGGGACTAAAAAATTCTTATTTAGCAGTTTTTTTATATAACAGAAATGTTAGAGTAATGTTCATTCCAGTTATGGCTTATTATTTTGGTTGGTGGTACACAATAATTACCACAGTACTAATAATTGTCTTTTCAGTTTTTAGTGGTATAATAATGGAGAAGGTGACGGGGAGTGAAAAGCAGTCACCCTAAGTGGGGGATCATACTAGACGGCTGAAAAGTAGAAAGTATAAAGTACAAAGTATAAAGTAGATATGTGGATAGTTTGGTTGTGAATTATCAATAAATACATTTGAAAGTTTAATAAAACAAAAATATGAAAAATTTAAATACACAGGAGAAAGTCTCGGCGATGACGACTTGTGCGGGGTGTCCCATTGGCTTGGTAGCCCGGACAGTTTTAAATGCCATTGATGGCCCGGCGGTAGTTACCGGTGCTACCAGTTGTATGGAGGTTACTTCTACGATTTACCCTAATACTTCTTGGAAGGTACCTTATATCCATAGTGTTTTTGGAAATGCCGGGGCGACTATTTCAGGAATTGAGACGGCTTGGAAGGCTATCGCTAAGCGTAAAGCAGGCAAAGCCGAGTCTATGGAGAGTAATGATAGCAGAGTGAAAAGCTCGGCTTTTAGCGAGCGGGATGGTGAAATGAAATTAACCGAAAAACCCCTCAAAAAGGGGGTGACTAAAAAGCCTAAATTTATTGCTTTTGCTGGAGACGGTGGAAGTTATGATATTGGTTTACAGGCTTTGTCAGGGGCTTTGGAAAGAGGCCATAACTTTTTGTTTGTTACCTATGATAATGAGGGCTATATGAATACTGGGCATCAACGAAGCGGGGCAACGCCTATTGGTTCTAATACTCAAACTACTCCAGCCGGAAAAGAATCCATTGGAAAATCTATCCGCCAAAAAGATTTAATGCAAATTGTTACCGCTCATCGTCCAGCCTATGCGGCGACAGCTAATATTGGTTTTCTTGATGACTATGAAAAAAAAGTTAAAAAGGCCTTAGTAGTTGATGGCCCAGCTTTCATTTTGGTTTTTTCACCTTGTGTTCCTTTATGGAAATTTCCTGAATCTCAAACGATTAACATTGCTCAGTTGGGAACGGAAACAAATTTTTGGCCGTTATATGAATATGAAAATGGGAAGTATAAAATAACCTATAAGCCAAAAGAAAAAATTTCTGTGGAAGAATTTTATAAAACACAGGGAAGATTTAAACATCTTTTTAAACGAAAAGACAAAACGGAAATTTTTGAGAAAATTCAAAAAATAACTGATGAGGAGTGGGAGAAAATAAAACAATTAAGTGATTTATAAAAATAATGGAAAAAATATTTAGCCCTAAGAGTGTAGCTATTGTAGGCGCCTCAAATACAAAAGGAAAAATTGGTAATATTTTAATCAAAAATTTAAAAAATAATCTTAATGAGATTAAGATTTTTCCAGTCAATCCAAAGGGTGGCTTAATAGAGAATATAAAAAGTTATACTTCCGTATTAGAAATAGAAAAAGATGTAGATTTAGCTGTTATAGCCGTTCCTGCCAAATTTGTTAATAAAGTGGTTGAGGAATGTGCTTGGCGGGAAGAACCTATAAAAAATATTATTATAATTTCTGCTGGTTTTGGAGAATCTGGGAAAGAAGGAGAGAGTAGAAAGGAAGAATTGCAAGGTCTGATAGAAAAATATAATTTAAATATTTTAGGACCAAATTGTTTGGGAATTATTAATACTAAGGAGGGAATAAATCTGAGTTTTGCTAAAAAAGAAATTATAGCTGGAGGAATAGGATTGATTTCCCAATCTGGGGCTTTTATAACATCAATGATTGACACTGAGCTTGGTTTTTCATTAGTCGCATCTTTAGGGAACAAAATAAATATTAACGAGAATGAATTATTAGATTATTATGCTCGTGATAAAAATACCAAAATTATTGCTTTATACTTGGAAGGCATCTCTGATGGAATTAAATTTCGGAAAAAATTAGAGGAAATAACAAAAATAAAACCAGTGGTAATTATAAAGGCGGGAAGAACAAATAAAACTCAGCAAGCTATTCAATCTCATACTGGTTCAATGGCTGGCGAGTCAGCTGTAGTTAAAGAAGTAATTAAAGATGCTGGTGGAATTTTAATAGATAATTTAGAAGATTTTGTAACTATTTTGCGATTGTTGAATAACTTCTCTAGACTGCAATCAAAAAATCTAGTGATTGTTACCAATGCTGGTGGTCCCGGTGTTATTACGACAGATTTAATAGAAAATAGCACTTTAGAATTATTCGAATTTGATAAAAAACACAAAGAGAATTTACAAAGTAACCTGCCAGAAGAAAGCTCAGTGAATAATCCAATTGATTTACTTGGCGATGCACAGGAAGATAGATATCAAATAGCTTTTGAAATATTAAAAAAAATAGATGGGATCGGTGGTGTTCTCGCTTTAATTACACCACAATCGCAGACACCCATTGAAAAAATTATAGAAGTTATTGTCGAAGCTAATCGTAATTCAGTATTTCCAATTTTCCCACTTGTTATTGGTGGAGCAGCTAGTAAGAAGGCTGAAATAATTTGTGCAAAACTTAAAATTAATAATTTTAAGTTTCCAGTAACACTCATCAGGGCATTAAATGGTATTCAGTTATCAGTTCACAGTTCGCAGCTAAACAATAAATTAGGGAAAGATAACGAGCAAGGATTATCGGTCAACAAGATGCATCTGGATGATAAAATGGAAAATAGTGTAGAAGAGAATAATAAAGTCTTATTGAGTTATAAAGACTCTGAAAAAATATCTAAGGAATTTAATTTAAATACTTTGCCAGCAGAATATCCTGAAAATATCAGCGAATTGCGTCAATCAATTGATAAATTAAAATTACCAATAGTAATGAAAGTTGATAGTCCAAACATTATTCATAAAAATGAAAGAAATGGAGTGGTTGTAGGATTGGACACGATAGAAAAGTCTGAGATAGAATTTGAAAGATTCCAAAAGGATTTTTCTGGAGAAAGAATTTTAATTCAACATCAAGTTGAAACTGGTTTGGAAATTATATTGGGATTGAAGAGGGATAAATCATTTGGGTTGGTTCTGATAATAGGGCTGGGGGGAATTACTACAGAAATTTTAAATGAGAAGATTTTGTTTGTAGATGAAGTCACTAGAGAAATGATTATTAGAAAATTAAAAATATCTAAATTAAATAAAATATTAAAAAAAGAAAAAATTGATATGGAAAATTTGGTTGATCAAGCTGAAAAATTATTTAAGTTGGGTCAAGTTCATAAAGAAATAGAAGAAGTTGATGTCAATCCCATGTTTTTTTACCCAGATAAAAAACCAGTTATTGTCGATTTTAAAATAATGGTAAATAAATAATAAGTTTAAAGCTATGAAATTAAATGCCACTAATAAAATATTAATTATTCAACCAGAAGACCCAGTTAGAGAAATGCTGGTTGAAGTTTTTAAAAAAAATAATTTTGAAGTTTTGGAGGCAGTTGATGGTGCCGATGGTTTCTCTAAGGCAAATAATGAAACGGGTATAAATGTTGTTCTTACGGCCTTGAATATGCCTAGGATAGATGGACGAGAATTTCTAGAAAGAAAAAAGAACAATGAGTTCTTAAAGGATGTTCCTGTAGTAATTTATGATAATATTGCTAGTGAAGAAGAGCGTCAAGAATTATTATCGCTGGGGGCAAAAGATTTTTTGGCTAAAGGTACTGTCTCTCCTGATAAATTAATCCAACATATAGCTAGGGCAATGCAAAAAGGAGATTATTTTTTTCAAATTGATCCCTATGCCCTAGATGCACAACAATTTGTAGAGGATCAGCATTTACCTCAAAATTTTAAATGTACTAATTGTGGTGCAGATTTAGCGGTTAAAATCACCATTGGAGATAATAAGAGTATGCAGACTGGAATTGAATGTCCACAATGTGGGACACAGTATCTATAGAAATAACAAATGTCAAATGATAAATAACAATTAAATAATAAATGTTCTAATTTTTAAATGTTCAAAACGATAAGTTTATAAAATATTTTTTTGAAAATAGATGTGTAGATATTTAAATTGTTAGCCGATATTTGTTATCTGACATTACAAAAATATGAAAGAAAATTGGAAAGTAATAGGAGAAGGAAAAAATAAAACTGATAAAAATAAGAGATTATTTATCGATTTGGAAAAAGCTACGGAGAATATTTTATTGCAAAGAGGGATAAACAACGAAGAGCAGAAAAAGGAGTTTTTACACCCAGATTATGATAAACATAATTATGACCCAAATTTATTAAGTGATATTGAAATTGCTGTTGCTAGAATTTTAAAAGCTAGGAAAGATAAAGAATTAGTTTGTATTTACGGTGATTATGATGTTGATGGAATTACTTCTTCAACCATTCTTCATGATTTTTTAACACAAATAGGAATTAAATCTTTTACCTATTTACCAGATAGAAATAAAGAGGGTTATGGTTTAAATAAGAAGGCTATTGATTATATTATTAAGCAAAAGGCAGATTTAATTGTTACTGTTGATTGTGGTATAGCTAGCACGGAAGAAGTGGAATATGCCCGAGAAAAAAACATAGAAATTATTATTACTGATCATCATTTTGTTCCGGAGGAAATGCCCAAAGCCTTAGCAGTAATAAACCCAAAAAAGAAAGGGGATAAATATCCAGAAAAAATGTTGGCTGGAGTAGGTGTTACTTTCAAATTTATTCAAGCAATTTCTAAAAAAATTAAAGATTATGATCAGGAGCAATTGAAATGGCTATTGGACTTAGTAGCTATTGGTAATGTGGCTGATTGTGTTCCACTATTAGGAGAAAATAGAACCTTAACTAAGTTCGGATTGATTGTTTTAGCTAGAACTAGACGGGCAGGGTTAAAACAACTTTTTGAAGTTGGTAAGATAAAAATAAATTCAGCTCAACTACCAACGGGTGAACAGATTGGTTTTCAAATTGCTCCAAGGATTAATGCCGCTGGTCGGATGGATCATGCTAGTGCGGCTTATGAACTTTTGATTCGTGGAGAAAATGAAAATTCAGAAGCTAGATTGTTAGCCTTAGAAATTGAGGATCAAAATAAACATCGGCAGAAAGTAACTCAGGAAATTATAAAAGAGGTTGAAAAACAACTTAATAAAAATAATTTGCCAGCAGTAATTATTGAAAGTAATAAACACTGGGGGCTAGGAATTGTAGGCTTAGCTGCTGGAAGAATATCTGATAAATATAATCGTCCAAGTATTATTCTACAGGATCGAGGAGATGTTTTAAAAGGTTCTTGTCGCTCGGTACCGTCTTTTCACCTGATGGAAGCTTTGACGGAATTAAAAGATTTGCTAGAGAAATTTGGTGGGCACTCTCAGGCAGCTGGGCTGACTATTAAAAAAGAAAATTTTGCAGAATTTAAAAAACAATTTACAAAATTAGTGGAAGCAGCTAAATTAAGTGACTCTAAGAAAAATATTAAAATAGATTTGCAAATTAGCATCTCAGAGATAACCGAAAAATTGTTAGATGAATTAATATTAATGGAGCCATTCGGACAGGGAAATAAGAAGCCTAAATTTTTATCAGAGCAGATTATTATAAATAAAATTTCTTATTTGGGTGCCGATAAAAAACATTTGAAACTTTGGGTAGCTGATAGCGTGAGTTCTTTAAAACAACTTGAATTAATTTCTTTCAATTATCAAAATAACATTGATGATTTAAGAAGAAACACCAAACATAAACTGCGAGAGGGAGATAAAATAAATGTGATTTACACTATCGAGGAAAACATCTGGAACGGTTGTCGCTCAATTCAGGGAAAAATAATCGATTTAGAAATTTCATCTTAGAAATATTAGTTTTATTGAGTAAAGACAATAATTTATATAATAAAATCAGTTATTCGGAGCTGATTTTATTTTATAATCTTTAAGCCTATTTATCTCAGGTAAGTTAAAAATAGTTTGGAAATGTGAGTGGTTACCTTATTTTAATTTGACAAAGTTTTTGAAATAAATTATACTTAGTAATGTAAACAAGGTAAACAAAATAAAAATATGAAGAAAAATGTATCATCACTGCTTGGGCAGACAGCCTATTCGTGGAAGAAAGAAATTAAAGGGAATAAAAAGTTTCTTGCTAAAAATAAAAAAAGGAAAATTACGCCAACACAGAAAAATGTTTTGAAAATAATTTATAATTCTATAAAATCATCCGGATTTGCACCGACTTTAACTGATTTAAAAGTTGATTTAAAAGTCTCTTCAGAACAAACTGTCTTGAAATTTTTAGATAAACTGGAAAAAAAGCAACTAATAAGAAAAAAAGAGGGAGACACATGTAGCCTACAGCTTTTACCGTTGGGGTATAAAGAGATAGATGAAAATCCTTTAATACAGGTAGTAGGTACTAGTGCGGCTGGCCCCTACATTGAGTCTTATAGCAGTGCTTTCACGGAATGGCAATCTGTTGAACCTGAAATTTGGGGTGATGACGGCATTACCAAATCAAATGATAGAGTTTTCATTGTTAGGGTGCAAGGAAATTCAATGATAAATATTGGCATAGATAACGATGATATGCTTTTAGTAAAAGAGACTGGTGAATTTAAAAGTGGGGATATTGTTGTGGCGGAAACTGATTATGGGACAACCATTAAGAGATTTGTAATTGAAAATAACAGAATTTATCTTCAGCCAGAAAATCCGGACTATAAAACAATGATCATTGATCCCGAAGAGGTTAATTTTAAAGGACGAGTGGTTCTTAATTTAAGCAAGGTAGCGGAATAATCAAAGAAGTAGTTTTTACCAGCAGGTTGATTTTTTAAGATATTTATAGTAGTATGATGAGAGTTGTTAATTAGGTTATTATTCATTTCTTTCGAAAGATAAATTTAGATTTGTTTAATTATACGTACTGCACGGTGTGTTCAGGTGGAGATTGTTTACTTGATATATAATAACTAAATTATAGTTGGACAATTAGCTCAGTTGGTTAGAGCGCTCGCTCGACATGCGAGAGGTCACAGGTTCAAATCCTGTATTGTCCACTAATAGGAAATTATCCTTTACAGTCGTATAATAACTAAAATTTATATGAAGACACGAACAAGATTTGCACCGTCACCAACAGGAGAATTACATATTGGGGGGTTAAAAACAGCCTTAAATAATTATTTAATAGCTAAAAATGCTGGTGGTAATTTTATTTTAAGAGTAGAAGATACCGACCAAAAGAGATTAGTGAAAGGATCTGTTGAGCGTATGCTTAAAGCTTTACAATGGGCAGGAATTGAAGTGGATGAAGGAGTCAGGCTAGCTAAAAATAAAAAGCTGAAAGTAAAAAGTAAAGATAGTAATAGTTACAATGGCGAGACGATGACTTTAGATGAAGTTGGTGATTATGGGCCGTATACTCAGTCTAAAAGATTAGATATTTACAAAAAATATGTAGAGAAACTAGTCGCTAAGAAAAAGGCCTACCCTTGTTTTTGTTCTTCGAAAAGACTAGGCGAAGTACGTCAAGAACAACAAAATAATAAACAAGCACCAAAGTACGATCGCCATTGTTTAAATTTGTCAAACGAAGAAATACAAAAGAAAATTGAATCTGGAGAAAAATATGTTATCAGATTTAAAATACCCGAGGGTTACACCAATTTTAAGGATGATGTGTTTGGTAAGATTAGTGTCAAGAACGAAAATCTTGATGATTTTATAATAATGAAATCTGATGGTTTTCCAACTTACCATTTAGCCGTAGTAGTTGATGATTATTTAATGAAAATTTCTCATACCGTTAGAGGGGCTGAGTGGCTACCTAGCGCTCCCAAACATGTTTTGTTATATGAGGCTTTTGGTTGGAAAGAAGGTATGCCTCAGTTTGTACACATGCCAAATATTTTAAATAAAAATGGTAAAAAATTATCCAAACGAGAGGGTAGCGTAAGCGTAGTAGATTTTAAAAAACAGGGTTATCCAGCCGAAGGGGTGATTAATTTTATTGCTTTATTGGGGTGGAATCCAAAAACACAACAAGAAATTTTTACATTAGAAGAGTTGATAAAACAATTTGATATTTCGAAAATGAATAAAGCTGGTGGTGTATTTGATATAGATCGATTGAATTGGATTAGTAATCAACATTTTAAAAAGATGTCTATTAATGATTTGTACCAAAGAGGAATCAAATTTTTAGAAAAGCAAGATTTTTATCAAGAGTTTTTAAGATTAATCAAGAAGGGCGATAGAGAAATATCCAATTTAGAGGATTATGTTAAAAATATTTTAGTAGTGGAGCAAGAAAGATTAAGTAAATTTACAGAAATTGGTGTAGAAAATAAGTTTTTCTTTCAAAGTGTTAATTATTTAGAATATGAGATAAGAGATATTAAATGGAAAGATAATACCGATTTAGAAACTAAACACACATTAGAGAAAATTGAAAGTACTTTACAAAATATTTCAGAAAACAATTGGACACAGGACGAGATTCAGAAAGTTTTATTAGAATTAGCTGGCGATAAAAGAGGAGATTATTTATTTCCTTTACGATGGGTTTTAACTGGACAGCAAAAATCTCCTTCGCCATTTGAGATTATTTGGGTCCTAGGAAAAGATGAAAGCCTAAAAAGAATTGAAAAGGCACTTGCAATATTTTAATTTAAAAATTCAGGGAATATTTTTAAAAAAGCAGAATAAATAAGATTCTTAAGCTACTTAAGAATCTTATTTTTATTCAATAAATCTTCTACTAAGGGCGCGCTATATCTTGTTTAAGTGAAAGTGTTGTGATGGGTGTCCATGTGAGTAAATTAATTTTATTTCGATTTTTTAAAATTTATTTTGTAGACTGGCTCAAAAAGATTATCCCATTCATCGCGAACTTCTACAGTTTTACCATCCATTAAATTAGTCATGGCCACATCAGTTAAAATTTGTTCCAGATCCTTTATTTTCTGTTTATTATCCTCTAGTTTTTCCCAGGTCGAACCTAATGATAGTTTAGCCTCCGTTTCCATAGCTTTTTTATTTATTTTAAATTCTTCCATATCATCTAAAATAGATTGATATTCTGGATCTTGGGCTAAGATATTTCTGTAGTCTTTACGAATTTCTTTGGTCTCCTTTTTTAATTCTTGTAATTCATTGAAAATTTCTTGAATATCCTTCATTTTTTTGGTATTTTTTGCATTTCTAATAGAAATGCAAAAAACTTTTATTATTTTTTAAAATACAAACTTAATTATACCACAAAAATTAAGTTAGACAAAAACTTTAAAGAATAGTATACTAATATTGTAATTTAATTTGTTTTATTAGTGGATATTTCGAAGTAAGGAGTCTAAACAAAAATACCAAAATAAAAATGTTTACAATGTTTTTTAGAAAATATAATAGAAAAAGTATTATAGCATTCATAATATTGGTAATGTTTATTTTTGTTATCCAGCCAGCTAGAGCTATTATACCTACCGCGGAAAGAATAGCAAAATGTAAAAAAATTCTTGAAAATAAAACCGGGCAAGAAGACGTTGCGGATTTAGAAAAATGTGAAAGAGTATTAAACGCTAAAGTAGAGACTACTATACAAAAAAAGAATATATTAACTAATCAAGTGCAACTTTATAATTTAAAAGTTAAACGAACTGCTAGAAATTTAAATAGTATAGAAAAAAAAGTTGAGCGAAATAAATTAGAATTAGAGAATATCGAAAAGGAACTAAAGAAACAAGATGAGAGAATGCTCAAAATCAAAAAACAGCTTAAAGAAGGATTGATTCTCTATGAACAAAATAAGCAAAATCTTAAATTAAATTTGTTAGATAGTCAAAAAGATTTTACTTCTGTTATGAATAAATCCAACAGTTTAGATAAATTATACCAAGAAATTAATAAAAAATTAGATATTTTACAAAAGGAAAAGAAAGAGGCAGAAGAAAAAAAAGAAAAAATAATAGAAGCAAAGAAAAAAATTGAAAAAAATAAAGTTGTTTTAAAAGAAGAAAAATCAAAGTTAGAAATTCAAAGAAGAATAAAGAATGATTTTTTAGTAGAAACAAAGGGGGATGAGGTAAAATTCAAAGGGCTATTAGCACGCATCGCAAAACAAAAAGAACAAATAATTAACCTATCCTCTCTATCTGTTACGGCTAGAGGTTCTATTGAAGAAATCAAAAGAAAGGCTGATAAGCCAAAGGGTGGTTTAGCTAGCACTTCTTGGTATTATGCTCAGGATGATCCAAGGTGGGCAAATACAACCATAGGTTTTTCTCGAACTTTAATGAAAAATTATGGTTGTGCCGTAACGGCATTGTCTATGGCCTTTACGGAAGGAGGAGAGAAAATAAAGCCAGGAAAAATGGCTAAAAAACCAATGTTTTATAGAGATTTAATTGTTTGGCCTAATAAATGGGGCAATTTAAAACTCATATCTAGCAGAGCTCATGGAAATATTAATTGGAGTAAAATAGATAAGCAAATAAAAAAAGGAAAAACAGCTATAGTTTTTATTCGTTCTCGTAGCGGGGCAGGGCATTATGTGGTTATCCATCATAAAGACAAAAAAGGGCGATATGTTGTGCACGATCCCTTGTTCGGGGCAAACATCCTTCTAGAAACAAGTAAAAAATTAATCAGTTCTATTTACAAAAGTGGGGTGACGGTAAATCAGATGCTTTTGTATGAATAAATTATTTCATTAAATTTATTTCTACATAAGATTTTCTAACCTAAGGTTAATAGTATATTGTTGTATACAGTTTTATAAATGATTACTTAAAACTGTCAAACATAGGAAAGCTAAAATTAGCACTTAATAGACTTGAGTGCTAATTTTTATTATTTGTTAAAAATAAAAAAATATTAATTCTCTA
>CAZRER010000002.1:0-26711 GCA_964599525.1 uncultured Bdellovibrionales bacterium | reverse complement strand
ATCGTATCTTAAAAATATTTAAGTAGTTAATTAAACTTTTATAACTTATTATTTTGATACGATCGTATTAAAATAATATTTGATAAAAATGAGGGGGTTTGAGGTTGATGATTTTGTACCTGGCTTACTTTTATTTATAATAATCTGTGAGTGATTATATTTGATTTTTCTTGATAAATTATTGGTTGCGTGTTAAAGTAGTTATGTGGAGCAATAAGCTTATTTAAAGATAAGTTTAATAGAAAAATAAAAATAAAATGGAGGAGGATAACAGAGGAAGTGTACAACAGAATAGTCAATATAATCAAAGCTCTCAGCAAGGAGCTGGTTTTGTGGTTCAAAATCTTACTAATACTAATACTAATACTGTTGTTGATAGCGGTAGTATTACTAGCAATAATGGAGTAGTCAATGGCAATATAGATAGTAACAATGCGGGTAAGGTCGTTTCCTTAAAAGGTGGGTTAACAAAAAAAGAAATTGAAGAGCAGAAACGGATTGAAAAATTGAAAAAGAGAGCTGTAAAATTAGAAAGGAAATTAACACCGAAAGAAAAAGAATTAGAGAGGATGCACCAGAAAGCGGTAAAACCTGCGATGTTTACAGCGAATCAAAAGTTGAAAGTTGAAAGTCATAAAGTTGCTAAGCCTGATAATTTTTCTAATTCCAAAGGTAATAGTGGTGATTTATTTGACACTGTAAAAAATGGTGGCGTGAATAATAATGGTGTGAATAAAGATGTTAGTGGTAGAAGAGGAATTAATGATGGGGTTATTGGAGAAAAAGAGCAGATTGAAGCAGTAGAAAGTTTGATTAATCCAATCGAAGAGAAGAAACAAGAATCAATAAATAAGAAACAAAAAATAGGAAACAAAGAGCAAACAATAATGAAGAAACAAAATACAGGATATAGGGTGCAAGATACAAGATACAAGATACAAGATACAAAGAGTAATATGCAAGGAATAAGTGGCAAGATACAAGGAGCAAGAGGTAAAATACAAGAAACAGTAAACAATAATAAAGAAACAAGGAATAAGGAACAAGCTACAAAGAGTGAAATACAAGAAACAAAGTACAGGGAACAAGATATGAGAAACAAAGAACAAGGTGCTATTATAAAGAATAAAATAGTTAAACAAGTGGGGTGGGAAAATGATAAGTCTTCAAGGACAAACGGAATGGAAAATAATAAAAGTATAGAAACAAATGGTGGGGAAAATAAATTCCATGGTTTAAATAGGCGGATGGTTATTTCTCCTGGTGGACAAATTTCTTATGTTAATTATGAAGGTGATTTTGTGAATACAAATAAAAAAGAATTAAATAGTAATAACCAATCTAAAGTTGGGGCTGGTGGGAAAGAAAAAAATGTGGTTAATGCGAGAAATAAGAAGGGTAAATTAGGAGATAAAATTACCACTAAATTAAGCAATGGACTTGATGATAAAAGGATGGGTATAAAAATGACCGATACAAATACTGCGGAAAAACAAAGGGCTTTTTTAAATAATATTGCTGATACATCAAAAGCATCCTTGAAAAACAATAATAGAGGGTTGGCGGGTGATATGATGTTTAAGACAAAAGGAGGATCTGAAGAAACGCTAGAGGAATGGAGTGAAAAAAAAGTTGACTTAAAAGGGTTGTCTTCGGAAAAAAGGTTGGATATACAGGCAACACCAATGACGGCAAGTGTGTCTTGGAAAATGGATGAGGATACAAACGGGATGGTTGCTAATTGGTTTAAAAGAAGTGATGAGTTACCAGTTAATATTAAATTGGGTCTAGGCGATGCTGAAATTAGAAAAGAAATTATTTCTTTGATAGAAAGTTTGGGAATGAAAAATGAGGAAAGTGCGGGGGAAGTTTCTAGAATTATAAGGGATGTTTATGTAAATTTAATTAAGGGAGATGAGGTAATAAAACGATTAAAAGATAGACTGAAAATACCCCAAGATAAAATAAATGAAGTAATTAAAAAAATAGCGAGCATTGTGGCAAAAGTAAAAGCTGTGGGAAATAAAAAAAGTGATGAATATTATGATAAAGTAACGATTAAAAAAGCGATAGAAAAATATCCAAAAGTTGCCCAGCAAGAAATTACTAATTCGTTGATTTTTGATAAAAGTTCTGGAGAAACTATTGAGCCGACAGTCCAAAATTGGATAAATGACTATATTAATTTTGCTGGCTCTGGTATGCATACTAGTTTAGAAAGGGGGAGATATTTGGTAGACTCGAAAAATGTTAAAAATTTAGATGATAGAGAAAAAAAGTGTTTAGAAAATGTTTTGGAGTCCTATGATGATAATAAAATAATATTAATAGATAAAGAAGAGGAGTATTTAATGTGTTGGTTGCACACCGATGAAAGTAAATTGGGGATTAATTCTGATAAAAATAAAAGAGTTATTAATAAATTCAAAATAGAAGAGGCACAAACTACTGATGTTGATACTATGGATAATAATTTGGAGAATGGGGAAAATAAGGGTATAATTAAAAATAGGACTAGTCATGATAGAATAGAAAATAGTTCAAATGAACAGACATTAGGGAAGAATAATAATAGTAGAGAAGAATTTTTAGATTTATCTTCGGAGATACCAGCGAATAAGTAAGTTTTAATGAATAAACAACCAAAGCTGTTGAAATATTTTTTGATAAAATAATTTTATGCAATTTCAAGTTCCACAACATGTAGAAATTGAAGATAAATTAGCCTTTAGATTAACTTTGAAACAGTTGGGTTGGTTTGCGTTGGGAGGATTTATATTATTTATTTTTTGGACAATGTTTGAAAAGTGGGTGTTCTGGATAGCTTTTCCGTTTGTTGTTATTGGAGCAGCTTTATTTGCATTTTATAAGCCGGCTGGATTAACATTGATAGAATTTTTGGTGGATGGTGTTAAATATCTTATTCGTCCCAACAAAATGGTTTGGGAAAAAGGGTCTAATGATATTTTATTGGAAAATAAATATGGTAAACGAAAAATAGATAATAGTCTTGATGATTACAATAGAGAAATAAAAGATAAAGAAAAAAAGATTAGAAATGCTGGTGGTTTAGCAAAAATTTTAGATGAGAAGAGTGATCTTTAAAACTTCGTTGTCACTACTACTTTTCGAAGAGGTCTAATTAAAAATTAATAATTAATAATTAAGAAGTATTTTTCATTTTTAATTATTAATTATTCATTAAATAAAGTGTTTGGAAAACCAAGTAAAAATTCAAGACAAAAAGAGCATAATGCTATGCAGGAGTATCTGCATATTGCTGAAATAAAAGATAGTACCGTGGTTTTAAAGGACGGGTCTTTAAGAGCGGTAATGGCTGTTTCTTCAATTAATTTTGATTTAAAATCGACAGAAGAACAGGAAGCAATTATTTTTGCTTTTCAACGATTTTTAAACTCAATTGATTTTCCAGTACAGATAGTTGTCAGCTCGAGAAAATATGATATTAGTGGATATCTAAAAATGTTGGAGGATGAAAGTTATGTGGAAAAAAATGCCTTATTAAAAAATCAAATTATAGATTACACAGAATTCATAAGTGGTTTAGTTGAAGAGGCAAGTGTTACTAGTAAATATTTCTATATAACAATTCCATTTTATGTTGTCTCGGTGGAAAAAGGGGGAATTTTAAAAAAAATATCTTCAGCTATAAATCCACGAAAGGCAGTTTTTCATAAAAGAGAATTATTTGAGACTAGTAAAAATCAGTTGTTTCAAAGAGTTGGTGAAATACGAGAATTATTAGGTGGAATGGGGTTGAAAGTGGCTATGTTGTCTACTCAAGAATTGATAGAATTATATTATAATTATTATAATCCATCTGAGTTTGACCATGTAACATTATCTCCAAAAGAAGATATTAGGTTAGATTCTTAAATTTTTAAAATGAGTATATTTGATAAATTAAATTTCAAAAGAATAAGAGCAGAAGATATGAGTACCTTTGAACGAGGTGATACTGTTTTGCAGTCGCAGAACGATGCAGATTTGATGCAGACTAAGGCGGAAACAAATTCGTCTTCTTCTGAGAATAGATCATCCTACGCTGAGGCTTTTGACGACAGGGATATTTTAAAAGAGGAAGAGGTTTATACTAAGGGCTTAGCCCAGGTATTGGATTTAATTGCTCCTTCAGCCATGGGTGTCTCCAGCTCTCATTTACAAATCGGCAGTGTCTATGCGCGAACCATTTTTATTGTGGCTTATAGCAATACGCTTTCTATGGGTTGGATGAATAGAATTATTGGAATGGATACTCCAATGGATATTGCTATTTTTGTGCATCCGGTGGATACAAATTATATTTTAAAAAAACTTCGTAAAAAAACTATTCAAGTACAATCGGAGATGCACATTGAAGCAGAAAAAGGTTTGGTGCGTGATCCGGTTTTGGAAATGGCTTATGCAAATGTGGAAAATCTTAGAAATCAATTGCAAGAGGGTCGCGAGAAATTTTTTAATTTAGGGGTTTATTTTACAGTCTTTGGACAATCGCTGGAGGAAATGAGAAAACAGGTTAATTCTTTGGAGTCATTGCTAAACGCGCGGTCAATCTATACTAAAAAAGCTATTTTTAGAATGAAAGAAGGGTTTACTTCAACTATTCCCTTGGGACTAGATAAATTAGAAAATAATACACCCCTAAATACAGCACCATTATCTACAGTTTTTCCTTTTATTTCAGCAGATATTACTTCAAATGATGGAATTTTGTATGGAATAAATCAACATAATAATTCTTTAATACTTTTTGATAGATTTACAATGGAAAATGCTAATATGGTTGTTTTTGCTAAGTCTGGAGCGGGAAAGAGTTTTACTGTAAAATTAGAGATTTTAAGGTCAATGATGTTAGGAACAAATGTGGTAGTAATTGATCCGGAAAATGAATATGAATATTTAGCCGAAGTTGTCGGTGGTTCTTTTGTAAATATTTCTTTAAATTCCGAACAACACATTAATCCCTTTGATTTATCTGAAGAAGAAGGAAAAGATACTAAAGAATTATTAAGATCTAATATTGCGACTTTATTGGGATTATTTAAAATTATGTTGGGTTCATTAATGCCTGAAGAAGAGGCTGTTTTGGAGCAAGCAATTAGAGAGACTTATGGAATTATGGATATTAATGAAGATACTTTGGTCTCTGATTTAAAAAATAGAAATATACCTATAATGACAGATTTATATGAAGTATTAAGAAATATGAAGGGGGCAGAAGATATGGCTATTAGACTAAAAAAATATACAGAGGGTATTTTTGAGGGATTTATAAATAAGCCGACTAATATTTCTTTAGATAATCAATTGGTAGTTTTTAATATTAGAGATTTAGAAGAAGAATTACGACCGGTAGCTATGTATTTGGTGTTACATTATATTTGGAATAGAATTAAAAGTGATATTAAAAAAAGATTAATTGTGGCGGATGAAGCTTGGGTAATGATGGAATATGAAGAAGCGGCCAGATTTATGTTTTCAATTGCTAAAAGAATTAGAAAATATTATGGTGGACTAACTACAATTACTCAGGATACTAGTGATTTTATGAATTCAAAATATGGACAAGCCATTGTGTCTAATTCATCAATACAACTTCTAATGAAACAATCGCAATCGACCATAGATATTGTTTCAGATACATTTTATTTAACAGATCAAGAAGAATATTTTTTACGAGAATGCAATGTGGGAGAAGGAATATTTTTTGCTGGGAGCAAAAGAGCTGCCATTTTAGTGGTGGCTTCGCATAATGAAGAAAAAATTGTCACCACAAAACCAGCCGAGGTTATTGAGAGGAATGCAGAGAAAAAAAGAGAAGTGGAATAACTATACAAAACTACAAATGTATATAAATAAATTTAAAATTTGGATTTAGTTTAAAATGTTTAGATTTTAAACTGATGAAATAAATATAATTTTATTAGAAAGAACATCACTATTCTGGAAAAAGGTAAGTAGTTGCTTTTAAGTGGTTTAAATAGTATGAAAGATTATTCAAATTCTCAGGAGGAGTTAAGACGGTTGGAAAAGTTGCGAGTGGAAACAGCTAGGGATATGGCAGAAAAAAAAAGATTGGAAAAAATGGCTCAAGATAAAAAAAATATTTCTCGGCATAATAGTGGTCAAAATGGTACTCAACGAAGAACTCCTTTTAGGGGATCAAAAATTAAAGATAAATTAGATGTTAAGGATGATGTAAAAGTGGCTAGTAAATTAGCTAAGGAACCTTGGAGAATAATGCGACAAATTGGTAAGGATGGGGATGGGTTGTATTTAGTAATTGGAATGATTAGTCTTATTATGGATGTTACTACTTTTATATCTGGAGGGGTAGAAGGGGTAGTAACAGCGATAACTGGTTGGATACCTTTTGTTGGTCAAGTCGTGACTGGAACGGCTATTGCAGTAATAACGCGTGATATTACAGCTGTCATTATTGGGGCTGGGGCGGTTAATTGGTTGCTTTATCTTTTAGCTGGTCATTATAAACATCGGCGGAAATTTATGAAAATAGCGGTGTTGGTTGGTTTTGAATTTACAGAATTAATGCCAATTGCATCAGCTTTGCCTGGTTTTGTTGCTTCTTTTTTGATTAATTATTTTATGGTTTTGACGGATAGGGCAATGGAAGAAATAAAGAATGAGGAAGTTCAAAAGAAAATTAAAGCGACTCAACTATTCGAAGAGAGAAAAAGAAGACAACAACTAATAGAACAAAAAGCACAACAGCAGTTTGCTCAAACACAAGCGGCCGATGATTACCAAAATAAAATGGTAGCCTAGGGCTGAGAAGTCCGGCTTCTCAGCTTATACAAAAACACAATGAAAGATCTAAAAAAAATGCCAATTACTAGAAAAAAAATGATTGTAGCCGTAGAATACTATTTGGTTATGGTTGTTTTGTTTTTCTATTTATATCAAACGAAGAAAATAGGGGGGACTTTTCTGCCCAGTATTTATGCGGTGATGTTTTTGTTTATTTTGCCTAGCATTTTAATTAAAAGTGGTTTTGGTGATAAAGTAGCAAAATATTTTTGGACAATTAAAAAAGATAAGAAGCAATTCTTATTTGGAATATTAGTTATTTATTTGATGAGTTTGTTAAGTTGGTATTTTGTGGTACAATTAAAGATGAAAGGGATGGGATTTCAATCAAAAGAGATTGTAATTTTATTCTGGCAGAATTTAATTATTTTACCGTTAGGATTTTTGGCGCAGGAGTTCTTTTTCCGAGGTTTTTTATTAAAGAATTTTGTGGATAATTTTAATAAATTATTTTCGATTACAGCTACAAGTTTTTTGGCGGTGGTATTTTGGTTTGTTTTTAATAAGGCGGTTTTTGACTGGAGGGTTTTGTTGGGAGTTTTAATTTTAAATCTAGGCTTGAGTTGGTTGGTGGTGAGATTTAGATCAGTGATTTATTCATTTTTAATTTATTGGGCTGGCTGGATTGTTTTGAATTTTATAATACTGTGGCAGGTGGGGCAGAAAATAATTAAATAAAATAGAATTAGTTCTAAAACAAGATGATTAGTCTTAGGAGTATATATGTAGGAATATTAGTGAGTAGTATGGGTTTGTTTTTGACTGGTGAAGTTTTGGCAGAGCCACAGTTTGGAGGGAAGGTTGAACAATTAATTGAGTGTACCTGTGGTCAAAATATGGGTAGTGTGTGGATACGAGTTGGTAGTCCGCATGGTAGTGATAATGGAGGTGTTGGTGAATATATTGTTAAACCAGAGCCAGAAACGAAACATTATGATTGTGATCCATTAATGGCTGGGGAGTGGATATTGGGTGAGCACAATGAAAATGAGGAGGAGTGCAAGGAAAGGCTTGGTCCATATTGTGTTACGGTGGCGAGGGGTAAGGTGGTAAAATTTTATGGGTCATCGGATAATGATTGTGGGTCGGGACCAAGTAGTAAAAGCACAGATATTGTTAATGAAATAAAACAGAAGAGAGATAATGGAGAGGAGGTTGTTGGGATAGACATTAGTACACCAGATGCAGATGAAGATAGCAAAAGTATTGTGGTAAAAGTGCTTAGTGCCAGGGACTCAGGGAATGAAGTTTCTGGAACAGATATAGACCCCCATCCAGAAGCGACAGACAAAAGCAGAAATGTAGTTGAGGAAATTGTACAAAAGAGAGATAATGGAGAGGAGGTTGTTGGAACAGATATTAGTACACCGGAAGCTAGTAATGGAAGTAGTTCTACAGTTAGCAGTATTTTGGCTAGTATTACTTCAGGTAGTTCTAGTACTAGTACTATAAGTAATACAATAAATAGTTCAAGCCAGAATTCGTCTAGTAATAGTGGTTCAAGTTTAAGTGGGCAGAGTAGTGCAAATAATAATTCTAATGGGCAAGGAAATGGAGATGGTAGTAATAATGCAGTAAATAATGGCAATTTAACTACGGGAAATAATGGAAGCAATAATAGTGGAGTAGAAAATGGTAACGAGGGGAATAATCATAGTATAACTGGAGAATCACATATCAATACTAATAATAATATTAATAATGTAAATAGTAATACAAACCCAACTGCTTCAGCTTTAAGTACAAGTTTGTTGGGAATTGGACAGGGTGGAGATTTAAAAGAAGTGTTTAGAGTCGTTTTAGTTTTAGTTAGTATAGGTATTGCAGGTTCTTTTGTTTATAGAGCCGGGTCAAAAAGTGTAAAAATATTATTTACAAAGAAAATAAAAAAATAATCCAAAAGAGAATGCTTAGAAAAGCGAAAAGAAGTATAAAAATATTAACTAAACGAGTGGTTATTTTACTGGTTATGTTAATGATGATTTTTCCTTTTTCGTTGTTAAAAGTTTTGGCTGATGCGGTGCCAGTAGAAGAAGTGGGGAGTAATTTGGTTGAAAATACCTTAACAGCTGAAATGAGAATTCCACAAAATAACTCATCGGTAGTTAGTGGTACTAGTAGTATTATTCAACTATTGTCGGAAATTATGGCGCCTGTTTATCAATTGTCTACTCCAGGGTCAAATTTAAGTTATGATATTTATCGTTATTTAATGAAGCATACTGAAAATGAACTAGGAATTGATAAGGATTTTTTTAGGCGATTGAAGAGAAAGGTTAATGCACCAACGGTGGATATTATTTTTGCGCCAACTAATCCTAAGGTTGGAGAGAAAGTAACGGCTATTGCTGTCCCGCATAATTTTAGAAATTCTAAAGAGAAATTATATTTTACTTGGTATATTGTGCATGATGGTGAAAAAGATGTAACGGCTGGAAGAGATGAAGCCATGGGTATAGTGGCGCGAGGAGGATATGATCCAGCTTTGTTTGGGGAACCAAAAAGTGATGATGGCGATCGTGATGCTTACAATGCTTCTTTTGGTGGGGATGATGGAGTTGGGAAAAAACATGGTAGAGCTGCAGATGAGGATTGCAAAGAATGTGATTGTTTGCATAATATGACTATGTTCGCAGGGATGTCTGGTCGTGGTTGTTTTGATGACAAAGGTGGATTATTATATTCTAAGGATGAAGAATTTGATGAGGCGACAGAGGATAGAGGACTAGAATCAGCTAAATGGGGCAAGGGAGCAGTTAATTCAGAATGGATTTCTCGTTGTTATCGTCATAATTTTGGAAAACAAAGCCAGGATGGAAGTGAATTATCTGGAAGAGATATGATTATTGCTTGTCACCATGCTTTTAATGCTGGCTTAGGAACAGATGATCATAGTTTTTCTAGTGGAGAGGAAGAAGTTTGGAAAACTAATCCAGAAAATCCAGATACGGATGGTGACGGAGTGGTGGACGAGGCGGATTTGGTTGGTTTAGGACAAGACGAATTTACTTGGACTTATCGTAAAGGAGATAAAGTTTCGGTGGCAGTGGAGGGAATGTCTAATATTATAATAAACGAAGGCTCAACCGATAGATTAAGATATGGACCAAAAAACGATGATTGGAATAATAAAACAGAACAAGAGAAGGATTTGTCGCCGACAGCATCTCCGGAGACGTGGTATTATGATGCTAGACAAAAGTGTGAAGATGCGAAAAATGATTGTTTGGCGTCAACTGGAAATTCTTTAATGTATACCCCAGTAGCTGATCGTTTGCCAAGTGACGGAGAATGTGTGCAAATTTATTCTGACTGTATGAAACAATTATGGGAACATGAGAAAAAGGATAAGAATGATGAAGATGCCTTTGGGGATATGACTGGTTATTATAAAATAATGTGGGCGGCACCGGGAATTTGTGCTAAGGAGTCGATGGATTCGGCTGAAAATGATTGGTGTGATACTGATGATGATTTAGGATTCCAATATTTAAAATTGTATGACCCGGTAGAACAAGGGCGACAACCATTGGAAGTGTCGGTTAGTGTTAGTCCAAAAAATCCACAATATTTTATAGCAGATGAAGAAAATAATATTTGTGGAAGTAACAGCTTTTGTTATTTACATGGAGATGGGACTGATATGATTGTAGCCAGTGCAGATGTAATTAGTAAAGATAATTTAAATCCTGATTATTTATATTATAAATGGAGTATTTGGCAATGTCAGCCAGATGATTTTACTGAGTGTGAGGATGTAACTAATACAGTAACATTTAAAAGTCAGAAGGAAGGTTTGGGAATTAGAGATATTGGTTTTTATCCTAATCAGTTTACTCTTAACGGAGAAAGAACATTACTAAAAATTGCAGTAATTGTTAAACGACATAAAAATTCTACAATGAGTTCTCCTGGAATAAATAAAATTTATACTGGACACATCGCCGATAATGAAAGTTTAGAAAATTATAATTCTGAAGATCAATACCCAAATAAATATGCTTATTCAGCTGATAAATTAGTAGAAGTTGTTAAAAATAAATTAAAAATAAAATTATCTGAAGCATCTCCAGATGGTGGTGGAGGTTGGCAAAAATTTAAAGGTATTTGCGATGGAAGTCAAAAAAAGGTATATTTAAATCTTTGCCCAGTGTATCCTTATCAGGTTTTAATGGCAGAGTTAGAGGGAGATGCTACGGGAATAATTTGGAAATTAAATGGTAAAATAATCAGGCCAAAAGTCGGTAGTACAGTCAATCAGGATACTGATAGTCGAACAATATTTTTTCCAATTACTGGGCAGGAGGGTGATTTAATGACAATTACGGCAGTGGCAGAAAATGAAAACGAAGAAGGAGAAGGTTTGTGGGAGGATAATAATATGGTAGTGGAGAGAGTTTTAAGTGTTCACAATCCAATGGCTAAAATTGTTAATAAAAGTGGCACTTTAACTAATAATAGAATTCAACAAGCAATTACGGGGGCTGGAAAAAAAATATCTTATCATGGAAAAACATTATGGTGGGTATTTGGTTATCCGGCTGGAATTTGGCAAAATCAAGATTATGGTAAAAATATAGATATTCCAGTGACTATTATTCCAGCTTATTTACAAGATGAAATAAATGGAGGAAGTTTAAAAATGACAGCAGATGTTAATGGAAATTTATCGGGAACTTTTGGTAGCGGAGATGAAGGGGATAGTTGGTCATTTACTGGGGTAAATTTTCCGAAAAATAAAGCAGGAGATACTAGTACTTTCGGAGTCAGAACAATTCGTTATTTTACTGATGATTACAAAAAGGCTTTAAGAAAATCATTTGGTATTAATCCTGTAGATGAATTATCTAATGAACAGAGAATTTATGTAAAAGCAATTACTCCGGAAGATTATCAAACAGCTACTGGAAACACCGTGAGACAAAGCGCTAAAGCAAAAACTAAGTTATTTTTTGCTTCTACCGTTGCTAATGCTCCACAATATATAATTTTGAGTTTGCGGATGGCTATAGTTTTTGTTTTAGTAGCAATGATTTCTTTTGGGATGGTTTATGGAATTGGATTAAAGAATACAAAAATTAAAGAATAAATTAATGTTTAATTTTATCAAAAAAAATAAACTATATAGATATTTAGGAATAGTTATTATACTAGGAAGTTTTTTCTTTGGGGGAATATTTTTTGGAGTTGCTAGGGTTTCAGCTCAAGTGAATCCACAATATGATCCAAATAATCCAAATGCACAACAAAGATATGTTTATCCTTTGCATGAAAAAATTCCTGGACAAAATGGAAGAGCTGGTCAGGGTAGTAGAGGAATAGATACATTACAAGAATATTTAGAATCTTTGTATAAATTTGGAATTGCCATTGTGGCGATTTTGGCAGTGGTTATGATTGGGATTGGTGCCTTTATGTATATTGTTACTTCAGCGGGAAATGCGGGAAAACTGGCCAATGCTAAGGAAATAATTACTAATGCTATTGTTGGCTTGGTAATGGCTTTGTTGGCTTGGTTAATTTTATTTATTATTAACCCTGATTTAGTGGGGACAACTTTAACAACTCCGACTTTGGAGTCTAATAATTATATTGATGATGGACAACCAGATGCAATGTGTGCAGGTTTGGGAAATAGCTATGCAGAAGTTACTAATTGTAATGACGATAATATTTGTTTTAATGGACAGTGTAGGAGTAAGAGGAGAATTTGTGAAGAAAATGGTGGAGCTACAGTTTTGAATTTTGAGTGTGATAATTCTGGGGTAGCTCAGCCTGAACAACCATGCGGGATGATTACTAGTTCGGGGGATAATTTTTTGGGAACTTGTACTTCGCCGGGAATTAAAAAATGTTCGCCTAGTGAAACGTTGGTCAGTAAGGGAAAACAATGTGGTAATTCAGTTTGTTGTATGTCTAAATAATATTAAACTTATTTTTTAAAGCTGTTTCTAATTAGTGTTTTTATGACTGAAGTTGACTAGATGTAGGATAAGAATGTTATTATAAGTTATTTTATTAAATAAATGCGAGAAATAAATTTTACAAAACAAAAGATTTTAATTTTTGGACTGGTAGTAGTTTTGATTTTGGCTATCGTGATGATAGGGGTAATGTTTTTGGGCAAAAAGAATAAACAGGTGGTAAATAATATAGATAAACCTTCGGTAAGTATAGACAAAGAGAAAGGTGACAATGCAAATGGTGTAGCACCAGAGGGACAAAATAATAAAAATATTTTAAAAATTGCAAAGGGTGGTGTCTATGGATTAAAAATGAAAAAAGGAACAAATGAAATAATGTTTTATCAACAGCAGAAAATATTATCGGCGGATCCTTTTACAGGTCAGAAACATCCCATAAGTAGTTATCCTTTTGCAGATATTACGGAGTTTTTATGGTCAAAAGATTCTAGTAAAGTGCTTTTGAAAGACACGGGAGATTATTTTGTTTATGATCTCGGCAATAATTTAACTCATAAATTTAGATATGATTTAGATAAGGCAATTTGGAATCAAAAAGGAGATAAAATTATTTATAAGTATTATAACTCAAAGACTGGGGAGCGAAAAATCAGTATGGCTGATATCAGTGGTGAAAATAGCCAGTTAGTAATTGGTGATGTTCCTTATCGAAGAATTAACTTAATGGTACAACCAGGTGTTGGAAAAATATGCTATTCTCCATTTCCGGATGCTCGAGTTAAAGGAAAGCTTTTTTGTCAGAGCTTAAATGGAGAAAATAAAAAAGAATATGGTGGACAGTATGGTCAGGATTATTTATGGTCTCCAGACGGAAGTAAAATTTTAACCTCTTTTACCAAGGAGGAGTCTGGTAATAAATTAGTTTTGGGAGTAATGAATAAAATTGGTGGTGAAAATAGGGGATTATCTTTTGCAACTACGGTTAAAAAATGTGTTTGGTCAAAAGATAATGTTAATGTTTATTGTGCTATGCTAGCTGGAACACCATTGGATGTTATGATGCCTAACGCTTGGCAAAGTGGTGAAATTGGTTCGGCAGATACTTTTTGGAAAATTAATACAAATACTGGTGAAAAAAAACGAATAATAGATTTAGGAAAGATGGATTTTGTAGTTGATTCTGAAAATTTAGTTTTAGACGACGAAGAGAATTTTCTATTTTTTGTAAATAGGAAGGATAGAAGTTTATGGAGGATAAAGTTGTGAGACTAGGGGTTTAGGATGTTATGAATTTGGGAAATTAAGAATTTAGGAAATCATAAGATTTAAAACGCGCCGGAGGCGCGTTTTTATAATCATATGTAATTTAGAGGTCCTTTTGTAGAGGCTGAGAAGCCCGGCGTCTCAGCCTTGTTTCAAAATAAGAAATATAGATAACAAAGAATAAAATTGCAGAGGGTGGCAACCAAAGAGTGGTGTCAACTATGCCGTGAATAATAAAATAGATTAAGATTGCTAGAAAGATATGATTAAGAGGTGGAGACGGATTGTTTTTTATGTAAAAGTTTTTTGAGATAATTTTATAAGTTAACAAAAGTAATCCAAGACCAGCTAAAATTCCACCCTCAATCCAAAAGTGAATGAAATTATTATGGGCATGAGGAATAGCCCATTGAGGAAAGGGTGGAAAATATTTTTGCTCTTGTAGATAAATATTTTGAAAATTATTTGCTCCAATACCGAAAAGCCAATTTTTAGAAATAATTTGTTGATCAACTTGATAAATAGTTAAGCGTGAGTTAGAAGAGGTTGGCGGTATATTTGGTTGGTAGTTTATACTTGATAATATAAACGAAGCACTTAAAATACAAATAGTGCTGGTTATAAAAATAAATAAAATAAATTTTAGTAAATAATTATGGATTGAATTGTTTTTGGTTAATAGAAAAATACTTGAAAAAATTATTGCTAACCAAGCCCCAAGAGAAAATGTTTGGTATAAATTAAATAATAAAAACAGAAGTGAGGAGGAGAGAAATAATTTTGTTTTGTAGGAGTCAGGTAAATAGTCGGTATCAAAAGTATTCCCAATAAAAATTCTTTTGAACAATAAATATAAATTTATTAAAATTGCTGGAGAAATAAAAATAGCTAATTGGTTTGGTGATTGGAAAAATATTGTTAAACGATTATCAAAAGTAAGCCAATGATTAATTGTATAAATAAAACCAATAATTGAAATTAGGCTGGCGCTAAGATAATATGAAATTAATATTTTTTTAATTGAAACAATTTTATAGGGCACTAAAAATAATACGCTAAAAGTGTAAATGATTGGTAAAATAATTAAATCTAATAATTTACCCAATCCGTTGCTCCAGTTAGCCCAGTTGTTTACTGTTTGATTTATAAAATAGCTAAGCGTAAAACCAGATAATATAAAAAATATTGGTACAAGGATGTTTTTATTCAGAGATAGATAGTGTAGTATTTTTTTAAAGGAGATTATTTGAAATATTTTGTAAAAATTTAATATTATAATAAGTATTAATAATATTTCTAGTAAATTTATACTAACAGAATTTGACAAGGGAATGCGAATTAGGTAAATAGGTAGTAGAA
This sequence comes from uncultured Bdellovibrionales bacterium, assembly GCA_964599525.1. Lineage (GTDB taxonomy): Bacteria > Patescibacteriota > Minisyncoccia > Moranbacterales > DUUL01 > S145-42. Next base: position 11,316 of record CAZRER010000002.1, on the reverse strand, counting down.
AAAATAGTAGGTAATTTAGCATAGTGTTTTAATAATAAATAACAAATGACAAATAGCAAATTATAAATTAATGATATTTGTAATTTTCAGTAGTGTTTATTGGAGTCAGTCTCATTAATAGGTCATTTACGAGGAAAAGATTTGAACTCGGCAGAGATTCAATCTCCTCCTCGCCTCATTCTTCGGCTCCGCTGAGATTAAATCTTTACTTACTCTTGCCATTTTGTGGGATAACCCATTTTTGCGTGTGAGCTGTTTATTGCTAAGAGAATTAAAAATAAAGGGAAAACACGGATTGAGAAAAATGGTGTTTCAAATAAGGAATGTACAAAAAATATTATAAAACTGGTGGCGATAAATTGGGATAAATTTGGGGATGTTTTTATGGACAACTGTTTGTTTGATGATAATTCCTTGAAATAAAATAGGATTGGGGACAGAAGTATGGCTAATAAAATAATAGCATTAAAAATTCCCGTTTCAGCGGCAAAATCCAAAAGTAAATTATGAGCATAAATTGGATTTCTAAATCCTAAAGAACTATTTAAATTATCAGCAAATCCACCTAGTCCTAACCCAAAAAGAGGTTTTTCTTGGATATTTTTAATGGCCGTTTTCCACATCTCAATTCTACCACTATTGGAACCATCTTGTAAATTAAAAGAAGATTGAAATCTAGAGATTAAAGGATTTGGAGTAATAAATAAAAAAAGAATAAGAATAAAAATAGAGTACAACAATAGAAGTCTTTTCTTGAAAAAATTTTTGGAAATAGAAGTAATCAATAAAAAAATTCCTCCAATAATAATTGCTAAGTAGGCGGCTCGAGAAAAGCTTAATAAAATTGTTAGTAAAATTATGGTAAAAAAATAAAGGTATTTTTTTTGAGAGTGTTTTTTATATAGATAAATAGTAAGTGGTAAGGTCATCGATAAGTAAAGTGAAAATAAATGGGGGTCAGGGAAAGTACTAAATGTGCGTAAAATTGTTTTTCCAGAAATGTTAACTAGCCAACTGGAATATTGGTTAACCAAGGTAGCCATAGAGTGTCCAAGGAAAAATGGGGAAATATAAGTTCTTAAAAAAATTAGTGTAGGATTAAGACCAATAATAAATTGCAAAGAAGAAAAGGCAAGAGCTAGACAAGCAGAAATAAATGAGCCTAATACTAAATACTTTAAAAGTTTGTTTTGAAAATTTTGATTAGGGTTATTGGTGTAGACGATAAAATACAGAGGAATTGTTGTTGTAAAAAAAAGAATTTTTCGTAAAGCACTTTCTGGAGCCGATGTCCAAAAAAATGATAAAAAAACTATAAACAAAAAAGTAATCAAAAACCAAAATCTAGGGCGATTGTCTATGATAATTTTTCTATGTAAAAGAGAGTTGGCTAACCAAAAAAGAAAAATTATGGGAATAAATAACTTTAGAATATTTAAATCAATTGTCTTTGTTGGGCTTAAGGCAAAAGAAAATGGGAGAAAAAGAGCCAAGAGTAAAAATAACTTTTGATATAGGGGGATCATAGTAATTTTAAATTTGTCCGCCCGAAGCAAGCTAGCCTCTGGCTGAAAATTTGAAATGAATGTTTCAATGTAACAATTTTAAATGCTTAAGTAAATATAAGTTGAGGGGTCTAAATGTAAATGAATACAAATTTTAATTTTTATGAGTATTCTAACTTTAGTTATGATGTGTAAAATTTTTAAAAATATTTTTTATTTGATATATTAATTTTAGCATTAGATAACCAATGAAAGTGTTGTGTTTCTTAAAAAAATATAATTGTGATGTTTGGTAGGCTTTTTTTTGCCTAGTTTTATTTTTCCAACTTTTCCCGTTGAAGTGTAAAACTTGTGCTTCTGGGTAATAAATAATTTTTGGATGAGATGGGAGTTCTTTAATCCTTAAGCAAAGATCTTGATCTTCAAAATACATAAAGAAATTTTTGTCGAAGCCTTTTATTTTTTTAAATAAGGATTTTTGAACAATTAAGGCTGTCCCACTTGTCCAATCAACCTTTTGGGGTGTTTTTTTATTCCAAGGTTTATTTATGGTATTGCGAAATAGGATACCTCCCCAGGTTAATTTTTTACCACAGCTCCAGTTTTGGGGAGTTTTTCGGTTATTATCTATAATACTTAATCCTAACGCTCCTATATTTTTATTTTTTTCTAAATAATTCAGAGATCGAATTAGAGAGTTGTCAGTTAATATTGTGTCTGGATTTAAAAACATTAGATATTTCCCATTAGCCATAATGGTTCCCAAATTATTAGCAATCCCAAAACCAACATTTTTTCCAGTATTAATTATTTTGTCATTAATGAAGGGGTAATTTATAGGTATGGTCAAATTCTTTTTATCATTATTTACTAAGATTACTTCAAAGTGATTTTTAATTTTTTTATTAGAATATAAAAATTTATCAATGCTTTTTAAGCAAGATAATAAGTGTTGATAACTTTGATAATTTACAATGATGATAGATAATTTCATAACACCAAATATTATAATATTATAGTATATTTATTAAACTTATTTAGAGATAAGTTTAGTTTATTAATATAACCTACTTTAGTAATTAAGTAAAGAGTTTTTCATGCAACTTTTCACACCCTTAAATGACAACAGTAAATATCTTCGATAAATATTTAATGATACTTTCCTTGTTTAATTTAAAATTTAAAATTTAAATTCAATTTAAAATAGTTAAATGACTTAATGTTTAATTTTACGAATTTAGGAATATAGGAATTTAAATATTCAATCATTTAAAATTGTGTTATTCATTTCAAATCTAAAATTTTAAATTTTAAATTTTAATTACCAATCCAAGATTGACCAGCCTATTATTAAATTTATTAATAATTTTAAATAAGACTAACATACCTAATATCTAACTGTTGGGATTGGTCGGTCTGTGGTTGGAAAATTATTTAGATGTGCGAGGATTATACTGTGTGGTATTGAATAAGTACGAGGAATGTTGTATTATAAAGAGGGAATAATTTTTTAATAAATTGTATGGGCAGGAAAAGGATAAAAAAAATAAAGAGAAAAAGTATTGGAATTAAAAAAATATCTGGACATTTGGAGGATCATCTTTTTGTGGATGTGACATTGAAGGATAAAAATAGAGCAGTGGAAGAAATTATTGAATCATCTTCTCCACGAAAAAGTTTTTTTGTAATGATTGCCGTTTCGGCGGTGTTGGCTACAATGGGTATTATTGATAATAATGCAGCTGTAATTATTGGAGGGATGTTGGTGGCACCGATGTTGTCTCCAATTTTGGCCATTGCTCTAGGAGTTGAAATGGCAGATATTAGATTAATTAGAAGATCTTTTAAGGTAGTAGTTTTAGCAGTTTTTTATGCAGTGGGGACATCATTGATATTTGCCTTGTTGTTGAACCAAGGACAAGTTAATGTTGAAAATTTAAATCATGAAATGTCTTTGCGGGTTGAAATAGGACTGACAACTATCTTAATAGCGTTGGTGGCTGGATTTGGAGCGTCGTTGTCTTTGGTAAGAAGTGAGTTGGCAAAATTTATGTCTGGAGTAGCTATTGCCGTAGCTCTTATTCCACCACTCTCGATGAGCGCTATTGGAATTAGTATCTTGAATTTTAATATTTTTTATAACGCTTTTGCTTCTTTCTGTATTAATTTAGTCGGAATTATATTAGCTTCTTTGGTGGTTTTTTCTTTGGTAAAATTATCTGATTCCAAAAAAGAGCTTGAAGAAGAATTGGCAGAAGAGGCGGATTTGTTGGATAAAAAGTAAATATTATAAAAATATGGCTACATTAGATTCTGAAATGTCATTGCTCAAAGCATATCAGAAAAGTAAAGAATTAAAAGAGGCGATAAAGGTAGATATAGAAGTTATTTTAAGAGATATAGAAACTGTTTTTGTAATTAACGCACAAGAGAAATCAAAACTTGCAAATAAAATAGAATTATTTATGAGAACACATAAATATGAAGATAGGCAAAATATGTTAGTTAATTTTGAGGAGTTAAAATCTATCAGTTGTGCGATTCGGGGAGAAATAATAGATAAAAAAAATGGAGATAATGTTAATGAGTATAAAAATAATTTAAGGAGGCTTAAAAAAGAGGTAGAGAGAGCTCTTTCTGTAAAGTTGAAATATATTGTAATGATTGACAATTTTATAAGTGAGTAAATATTATTAAGAATGTTTTAAGGTTGTTTGTTCAATTATTGAATTATTGTGGTAGATAATAATTACAAATAATATTTTCATTGTTTTAAGTTATGAAAAATAAATTTTATATTACAACGCCAGTATATTATGCTAATGCAGAACCGCATATTGGTCATGCTTATACGACTGTTGCGGCAGATGTTTTGATCCGAATAAAAAAAATGCAAGAGCAAGAAACTTTTTTCTTGACTGGTATGGACGAGCATGGAGCTAAAATTGCTCAAAAAGCAGGATTAGAAAATAAAACACCGCAAGAATTAGTGGATGGAGTTTCAGAAAGTTTTAAGGATTTGTGGAAGCAGTTGGGAATTGAATACAATGTTTTTACGAGAACTACCAACACACAACATAAGAATGCCATTCAAAGAGCTTTGCAAAGATTGTATGATAAGGGCGTAATTTACAAAGGAGAATATGAGGGAAAATATTGTGTTGGTTGTGAACAATTTAAAACAGAAAATGAATTGGTAGATGGAAAATGTCCAGATCATAATACTGAACCAGAAAAAATGAAGGAAGAAAGTTATCTAATGAAGATGAATGAAAAGCAAGAGGAATTAATTCAAATGATAGAAAGAAATGAATTTAAAATTAGGCCAGAAAGATATAAAAAGGAAATATTATCTTTTTTAAATAGTCAAAAACTAGAAGATATTTCTATCTCGCGAAAAAATGTTTCTTGGGGAGTTAAACTTCCTTTTGATGAAGAGCATACAGCCTATGTTTGGTTTGATGCTTTTTTGAGTTATATAACAGGACTGAATTGGGATGGAGATAATTTTATTGATGAGGATAAGAGTAGATTTTGGCCGTCAGATATTAATTTAATTGGTAAAGATATTTTACGAGTACATGCGACTATTTGGCCGATAATGTTAATGCACTTGGAAATGCCAGTGACTAAAGGTCTTTTTGTGCATGGGCATCTTTTATCTGGGGGAAAAAAAATGAGCAAAACTATTGGAAATGTTATTGGCATAGATGAAATGTTGGAAAAATTTGGTTCAGAGGCTACGAGATATTTACTTTTATCAGCAGGAGTATTTGGTGAAGATGTCGATATTACTATGGAAAGATTAACGGAGAAATATAATGCAGATTTGGCAAATGGGTTGGGGAATTTGGTTTCAAGGGTAATTACTCTTTTAAATAATTTTCAATTTTCAATTTTCAATTTTCAATCAGTTTTAAATGATAAAATTTTTAATGATAAATTAAGCGATTTAATTAAAGAATTAAAGTTTGATCAAGCGTTGAAAGATATTTGGAAAAAGGTACAGAGTAGTAATAGGTTTATTGAAGAGACAAAACCATGGGAATTGGCTAAGCAAGTTGAAGGTCAAAAGTTTATCCTGTCGGATGACTTGGTGTTAAAAACCAAAAGTGATCTTGGATTTGAGGAGGTTATGCAACGACTTACTGCAGAACTTTATGAAATAGCTGAGCTTTTAAAGTCATTTATGCCGGAGACTTCAGAGAGAATTAAAAAACAATTAGAAACAGGTAAAAAAGAAATTTTATTTGAAAGAATTAAAAATTAACTTGAATGGGTAGATTAATAAACTTTTTCTTGTTCAACTTCTTTTAGTTTGTGCTTGTTTGTTACGATTGTGTCATATAAGTATGGCAAGTGTTTGGAAAAAATAGAAAAAACAATGAGCTTTCTACCCATTGTTTTTTTGTTTATTAGAATTTTATTTTTTTCAAATTCAGAATCATTCATGGTGGCTACGATGAGGTGGCTGAAGAATTGGATGTATGTTTAAGAATTACAGAGGTAGAGTAATTCCTAATTTTTTTAAAACAAAATCATATAGAATCAGAGTAAACACAATAAGGAAAATCATTATTAACCAACGGAATTTATTTTTATGTTGGTGATATAGTTTTCTTTCAGAGTGGGAGACTTTGTCTAATAGTTCATCACCAAATTTAATAGATACAAATGTTCCTATGGCAGATAGAATTATTATCAACCAAAAAGGAAAAGGTTGTTCTAAAATATGCTTGAAGAAATATAATAATTGTGTTTTGGTGTATATTTCAGGATGATAAAAGAAAACATAAAGATTTAAACTGATGGCAATTGTCCAGACAATTATTTCTGAAAAGAGCATTTTAATGTTAGTAATAAGACGCATAGGAAAATCTATCAGAAAGCCAGCATCGGCAATGGGAGTGCAGAGGACAAAAAATGACCAAGATAAAATAGATACTATGAATCCTTGTTGGATACCGTATTTCTTGGTGATAAAAAAGAAATAACCAATGAAAATCAATAAGACTAGAAAAAATTTGATTAGAACCCTTCTTTTTGTTTGATGTTTTAGAAGGTGTTGGTGATTTATTTTTGTTGTAGTTATTTTGTTCATAGTTGTTATAATTTTTAGCATTGTGTATAATTATAGTATACCACAAATAATATGATATATAAAAATTATTTATAAACGAATGCTCATAGATACACATTGTCATTTAAATATGAAAGAATTTAAAAATGACGCAGACGAAGTTATAAAAGATACTTTGAACGAGGGTATAGAGATGATTGTTGTGGGGGCACAGTATTCAACTAGTGAGAGAGCTATTAGATATGCGGAGAAATATAATAAAGGTGTTTGGGCGGTAGTAGGTTTACATCCAATACACATTGATACTTCTAATGTAGTAAAAACTAATAAAAGCGTTATATATAATGACGGATATGCGGAGGTTTTTGATTATGATAAATATTTGAAATTGGCGAAAAATGATAAAGTTGTGGCAATTGGGGAAGTGGGGTTGGATTATCATCACTTCGACACCGCGAATATGCAAATTAACTACGAATCTATATTATCTCCCACAGGGATGATAAATATTAACAATAATAATAAAATTAAAAATGACAAGTTGATTCATGATGAGGGGACTATTGGTCATAACAATTTTGAGAAATATAAAAAAGAAATAGGAGGGGTAATTGAGTTACAAAAAGAGGTATTTAAGAATTTTGTAAAATTGGCTGGTGAAGTGCAAAAGCCGTTGGCTATTCATTGCTGGAATGCTGATAAAAAAGATAGGGAATTGGTTAATGGGGCAATGGCTTATGAAGATATTTTAGAAATATTAGTCGGGCAAAAATTATCAGTTAATAGTTTGCGGAGTAGTGATAAAATAAACAGAGGTGATAATTTAACAGACAATAAAGTAAATTATGGTGGTCGAGCATTAAATGGTGTAATACATAGTTTTATTGGTAGTTATAAAATAGCCCAACGATTTATTGACTTAGGATTTAAAATTGGTTTAAATGGTATTATTACTTATTCAGATAGTTATAATAGATTGATTAAGGAAATTGGTTTAGAAAATATTATATTAGAGACGGATGCTCCCTATCTAACACCTAACCCATTAAAACGATATACTCGCAATGAACCAAAAAATGTTAAATTAGTTGCTCAAAAAATTGCAGATGTTTTAGGAATTGGAATTGAGGAGGTTGAAGAAATAACAACAGAAAATGCATGCCAACTATTTAATATATTGTAAATTTAGAATATTATGAAAGTTGCAATTGATGTAGCTGACTTGGACTGTGAAAGAATTGATGGAACGAGGGTATATATTAAAAATGTTTTGAAATATCTTGGGAGGTTGTCTTCGGAAGATGAGTTTTTTTTGTTTCATAAAAAAGATTACAATGAGAGTTTACAGCCAGTTGAATTTGAGAATTATATGGACAGAAAGATAGGAAAAGGTTTTTGGTGGACGCAGATAAAATTTGCGAGGGCGTTGAAAAAAATGCAGAAAGAAAAATGTGGTGACGAGAGGTTGATTTGTTGGATGCCGATTCAGCAGATACCATTTTTAAATTTTCAATTTTCAATTTTCAATTTTCAAACAATTTTTAAATTTATAATCTTCAAAATTTGGAATTTAAAAACCCCCCAAAATCTTCGTTCCTCAGATTTTGACCCCCTCCACCGAGAGAAAGGCGGACAGATTTATACAAGTGGTAGCTCAAAGATTAAATATGTGGTGACTATTCATGATTTGGCGTTTAAGTTGTTTCCGAAACATTTTCCGTTGATAGACCGCTTTAAAATAAATTTTTATACGGATATTGCCATCAAAAGAGCGGATAAAATAATTGCCATCTCTAAGGCGACAAAAAAAGATATTATAAAATTATATCCAAAAGTTGATGCTGATAAAATTCAGGTTGTGTATCATGGGTTTGATAGGGAGAATTTTAGACAAAAATTTGACGAAAGAGAAAAAGCAGAATTTTTGCAAAGATGGGGGCTAAGTAATCAAAGGTACAAGAAGCAAGAAACAAACAAATTACAAGAAACAAGAAACAAACAAATTACAAGAAACAAGAGACAAATAAATTACAAGAAACAAGAGACAAATAATGATATACAAATAAAATTCGAGTCGAAAGTTGAAAATCAAAAGTCGAAAGTTAAAAGTCGAAAGTCGAAAGTTATTATTTGTGATAATAAAGGGGTAGAGTATTTATTGTATGTGGGAGCGATTCAACCAAGGAAAGATTTAATTACATTAATTAGGGCTTTTGAAAATTTGAAAAAGGATAAATCTGGAAAATATGCAAACCTTAAATTAGTTTTAGCTGGAGAAATTGCCTGGAAGTCTGATTTAACCATTAAAACTGCACAAACTTCTGAGTTTAAAAATGATATAATAATGACGGGGAAGGTTAGTTTTAAGGAATTGGCGTTGTTTTATTGCTTAGCTAAAATTTTTGTTTTCCCTTCCTTGTATGAAGGTTTTGGGATTCCGCTTTTAGAAGCAATGGCTAGTGAAACGCCAGTGGTGGTGGCGGACAATTCTTCCTTAATAGAAGTTGGGGGTGAGGCTGTTTTAAAATTTAAATCTAAAAATAGTAAAGAATTAACAAAGCAGTTAAAAAAACTTTTAGATAATACAGAATTACAACAAAAAATGGTAAAAAGAGGATTAAAAAGGATCAAAAAATTTAGTTGGGAAAAATGTGCAAAAGAAACATTAAAAGTCTTAAAAAATGATTGGGATTGAATAAATTAAAAATGACTTTATTAAATAATATACCTGAGTTGCTTAAGAGATAAAATTGAATTAGAATCACGCGCAAAACTGGGTTATTTTTAAAGTTAAGTTAATTATAAAAAGCTTCAAAACAGTGTTTTTATAAGTAAATTTTCTCTTACTGAAGAATTAATACATGAAATAAAAGAAAAGGAAATAGAAAGTTGTGTAAATTATCTATTGGTAGAGTATGTTTATGATTTGGAAAAGAAGAGCTTGGATATTAAGTGTAAAAATTAAAAATAGCTTTAGTTTATTAGTTTTTCTGTATTTTAAAATAACTGCTTTTATTTTGAGATGAATATTTTGAAGTGGAGTGAAAATGGAAATAATGTGTAGTTGGTATAGAAAACAGATTTTATGAATTAATAGTTTCGGATGTGGAATGAATTTTTGTAGCACTGGGTTAAATTGTGACTGTTGATAACTTTGTTAATAACTATTAGAGCCTTTTACTTAAGTTTAAAGTAGCTTGTGGATAACTGTTAAAATAATTAAGATATTACTTAGTGATATTGAAGTAAATATATCAATAAGGTCTAAAAACAGTTCTTTAGTAGATGTTAGTGAATAATTTAAAAATGTTAAATATTTTGTCAAATTTTTAAAAAAACAACAAAATTGACTTTTACCTCTAAATCTGCTATAATAAGAGTAAGTCAATAAGGGGGCTTAGGGTGATTCCGTGTTTTAGACACGAATCACTTTTTTTTACCGCTTTGCGGTCGCGGAATTAGGCAGAACAAACGCAGACTGATGCGGAATGAAAAAATTAAACAGAGGTAAGCAAAACCAAACCAAAGAATGTTTAAAAAACAAAAACAGAAAATTAAACAAAAAAACCAATTAACCAAAATCTCCAAAATTAAGATTGGTAAAAAAATAGTTAAACTAGGAATATTTTTATCTCTTAGTGTTTTTGCTTTTTTATCTTATAATCATTTCTCTAAAGCTAGTATTCCAGATTTTGTAAATTATCAAGGGAAACTAATGGATAATTCTGGAAATCCCATCACAACTCCTACAACAATACAATTTTCTTTATATAATCACCTCACCAATGGAACACCAGGAGATGTACCAGGACCAGGTGGGGCTTTACTTTGGACAGAGACCTATGATGGATCTAGTTCTAATTGCCAACAAATAACCCCCGGAACAGATGGAATCTTTGCTCAACATCTAGGAGATTGTGTTCCTTTCCCAGCCTATTTAGATTTCACAGAAGAATATTACCTAGGAGTTAAAATAGGATCTGATGCAGAAGCTAGTCCAAGAGTTCCTTTATCTACTCATCCTTATGCGTTTACTTCAAAAAGGCTTAATGTTAGAGATGAAAATATCTATATTACTTCAGAAAATTCTGGGGATATTGTCTTACAGGCAGCAGATAATATCATTTTTCATGATACCAATGGGGACGTTGGAACAGCTGGACAAATTTTGAGTTCCATTGGTGGTACTGGCGGGATTGACTGGATAGACGCTAGTAGTTTATCAGCAGGTTCTTTATGGGATGGAGATCATGATACGGGCATACAAGTAGAAAAAAATCCAGATGAAGATATTATTAGATTTGATACTTTGGGTGGGCAAAGAGCAAAAATTGATAATATTGGTAATTTCTTGTTGTCAAATTTGGATCCAGCAGACTTATTAAACCCAGGAGCTTTAACAGGTTTATTATTTAGAAATGATAAAGTATCTATAAGAGTGGGAGAAGCTAATAATAACGAATGGGATGATGCTAGCGTTGGTAGGGGGAGCTTTGCTTCAGGTAGAAATAATATTGTTAGTGGAAATTACTCCACAGCCCTAGGAGGAAGCAATAATATCAATGATGTTTATTCAACTGCTTTGGGTAGATACAATAATATTACAAGCAGTTATGCTGTAGCTGGAGGCTTTCAAAATACGGCCAGCGGTTACGCTTCTATTGTTTTTGGACAAGCAAATACTGTTTCTGATAGGCGGGCGATGGCTTGGGGATTGGATAATCAAGCTAC
>CAZRER010000001.1:31053-44088 GCA_964599525.1 uncultured Bdellovibrionales bacterium | reverse complement strand
ATTTGGGAGCGTGGTGAAATTGGTATACACGCTAGTCTTAGGAACTAGTGCTTCGGCATGTGGGTTCGAGTCCCACCGCTCCCACCAAGCTAATTTTTAATAATACAAATATGGGCGATATTCAATTTGTAGAAATGACAGTTGAGGAGGTCAAAAGTGAAAATGGTCGAACAGTTATAAAAGCTGGGGGACAAATGTATAGTTTTTTTCAAACTAAAAAAGATGGACAGCCAAGTAGGGCTCAAACTGATTTTGAAAAATTAAGTGTAACAATTGGAAATACTTATTCTTTTGGAATTACTGAAAATGTTAAACAAATGCCAGATGGGAAAACAATCACTTTTAGAAATATTGTATTAATAAGCGAAGCGAGAGGTGGGAATAATAATCAAACACCAGAACAGCCACCGGTAGAGCCACAAACACCAGGGTTTTAAAAAATCTTTAGAATAAAAATAATAAAAAATCCTAAACTATGTTTGGGATTTTTTATAAATTTTTTATTGACCAATTTTTGGTCATATGGTATGGTGATAATAAGAATAGTTTCGGTTTTGAAGTCTCCTTAAGTGTCTAACATCTAAATAATGTCTAAATAATTAATAAATTAACTTATTTATTTATGTCAAATGCTACAATAAAAATATCTCTTCCTCTTGAGTTAAAAAATAAACTTCAAAAACTCTCTCAAAAAAAGCAGTACAGTACAGTTAGCGGATTTGTTCAGGAACTTATTCGTCGAGAGGATTCACTAGAAAAAGAGAAAGTATTATTAAAAAAAATGATTCAAGAGGGTGTAGAGTCTGGAGTATCAAAAACTTCGCCGGATGTTTTTTTTGATAATTTACAGCAAAAAATAAAATAACTATGCAGAAATATATTTTATCCAAAAAGGCAGAACAAGATATTGATGAAATAGTAAGTTACATTTCTGTAGATAATAAAAAAAATGCGAATAAAGTTTTATTGGCAATCCGTAATAGTTGTTCGCTTATAGGACGAATGCCAAAAATAGGCAGAGTGGATGAGAGTATTTATTCAAAAGAGTTGTATTATTTGACTGTAGAAAAATTTTCAAACTATTTAATTTTTTATATTTTGATAAAAAATAAACCCTTAGTCGTTAGAGTTCTTCACGCCAAAAGAAATATTCCAACAATAATGAAAGGTTGGTATGAGTAGGCAAAAAAGCACTGTCTGCAAAAAATATGACAACAACAACTTACAAATCATCAACTCCTCAACGAGTTGATAAATATTTAAGCACAAAGTATCCAAATTTTTCTAGGGTATATTTTCAGGACGGGTTAAAAGATGGGGAAATTTTAGTTAATGGTAGGAGAAAGTCACCAAGCTATAAATTAAAAGAAGGCGATAGGATAGAAATTAAATTATCTTTAGAAAAAATAAAAGAAATTACTGAATTGCCAGTGAATGAAAATGTTAAAGTTGAAGTAGTTGCTAAATATCCAGATTTTTTTATTATAAATAAACCAGCTGGATTAACTGTACATCCTAGTATTTTTGATATACAAAATAATTCTATTCCATCGACTTTAGCAGGAGGATTGCTTGCTCTGGATAAAAATTTAAAAAATGTTGGAGAAAAAAAAGATGATCAATTTGATATCACTCGTCCGGGGATTGTGCATCGATTAGACAAGGACACTTCAGGACTAATGATTATCCCTCGTACCCAAAAGGCTTTTATGGAATTTAAGGAGAAATTTAAGAATAGGGAAGTTGCCAAAACTTATTTGGCTCTTTGCTGGAATATGCAAACACAAAAGGATAAGTTGAAATTAGTTGAAACCGGTAAAATCAATTATAACAAGATAGTAAGATTAATTGGTAAGTCAAAAAAAGATCACACTAAGCAGTCGACTAATAAAAATCCAAATTACTTAATAAATCCCAAGGAGGCGACAACTTTTTATGCTATGGTGTGGGCTGGGCAGTTTGATTGTAAATATAGAATTAATAATGTAAAAAAACAGGCTGTGCCCACTGCACTTATTCAAGTTCAGCCTAAAACTGGACGAAAACATCAGGTGCGAGTTCATCTTAGTTCGGTGGGGTTACCTTTAGTGGGAGACAAAAAGTACGCTAGCAAAATTTTAAAAAATTGTAATAAAAATTTTAAACATCATCTACTTCATGCTTACAAACTAGAGTTTACTTACCAAGGTAAAAAATATTCTTTTAAGGCCGACTTACCAAAATATTTTGGAGAGCTGATGGGGTAAAGAAAAAACCCACCATTGCGAATTGTACTGATGATATGGGTATTGTTTGTAATGGTTGATATGTATTGGTAGTAATTTCTCTAATCGACTGATATTTCTCAATTTAAAATTTAAAAAAGCAAGGAAATTTGGTTGGAAGGGGGTTGTGTGCTAGAATACTTAAAGAGACTTTTTTCATTGATTTATTTAAGTATAGGAATAATTTTACAAAATATGAATATTAATTATCAAAAAATACAAACTAATAAAAATGAATTAGAAAGTGGAACAGGCGTGTGTCGTATCAGCGCGATATTTCCTAACTTTTTTGATAAATTGCCAACAAGATACAAAAAATTAAAAAAACTAAAAAATATTTTATTACAAGTTAGTGAAAATCGTATTGATATTTATAATAATAATGATAAGGTGGGAAGTGTTGAGATGACATTACATAAAAAACCATTTAAGTATTATATGATAAATGATCTAACAGTTAATAGTAATTTTTTAAATCAGGGCTACGGAGATTTGTTGATTGAGGTATTAAATAGTTTTTTAACAACGAATAATGTTGTAGGAATATTAATAAATGGAGTAGATATAGACAATGTTAAAAATTCATATCAAAGATTCTATTTAAAATTATTTTTATATATTAATCACGGTTGGGAAGTAATATCTGAAGTGGAAGGTGTGCCATATTATATGATCTTGAATCCGACAGGTGTAAATACTGACAAGCTAAAAAAGATGTTTATGCAATAATTTTATGAAATTATTAAAACAATTAAACCCAAAACAACAAGAGGCGGTTCTGCAGACGGAAGGGCCGGTTTTAATTTTGGCTGGAGCTGGTTCGGGAAAAACTAGAATGCTAACACATCGTATCGCCTATTTGATTAAAGAAAAAAGAGTTAGTCCGCAAAATATTTTGGCAGTTACTTTCACCAATAAGGCGGCGGGAGAAATGGCTGACCGAGTTAAGGAACTACTTGGATTATCTCCTGAGGCAGGATTTTATTCTAGTGCCTTACCAACCATGGGAACTTTCCATTCTGTTTGCGTGCGGATTCTACGAAAGGAAATTGAGTATATTGGCTATAAAAATAGTTTTGTAATTTACGATGACCAAGATCAAAAAGTTTTGGTAAAAAGAGTAATGAAAGAGTTGGATATTTCTGATAAAACAATTAAACCTAGCGTAGTTTTGTCGGTGATATCTTCAGCAAAAAATAAGCTGGATGATGCTAAAGATTATGAGCAGACTATTAGTAGCTACCAAGAGGAATTAATTGCTAAAGTTTTCTATCGTTATCAGCAAGAGCTAAAAAAAGCCGATGCTTTAGATTTTGATGATTTAATAATGAAGACGGTGCGATTATTTGAATTAGTACCAGTGGTTTTGCAAAAATATCAAAATTTATTTCGTTATATAATGGTTGATGAGTATCAAGATACTAACAAAGCACAGTATGAACTGTTGAGACTATTATCTTTGCAACATAGTAATATTTGTGTGGTGGGTGACGATTATCAATCTGTTTATCGTTGGCGAGGGGCAGATATTTCTAATATTTTAAATTTTGAAAAAGATTATCATAAAACAAAAACTATTTTTCTGGAGCAAAATTATCGTAGTACACAAGTTATTTTAGATGTGGCTGATTGTGTTATTAAAAATAATGCCAATCAAAAACACAAGAAGCTTTGGACGGAGCAAGACGGAGGAAGATTGGTAACTCTTTTTCGAGCTAGTGATGAAAAAGACGAAGCTCATTTTGTGGTTGATGAAATTCAAAGGTTAAATAAAGAGGAAAATATAAAATTAGATGAGATGGCGGTGTTGTATAGAACTAACGCCCAGTCTCGGGCACTGGAGGAATTTTTTATGAAGGCTAGTGTTCCCTACAAAATTGTTGGTGGTTTGAAGTTTTATCAGCGTAAAGAGATTAAAGATATTGTAGCTTATTTATATTTTATAAATAATCCCAAAGATAGGATAAGTTTTGAAAGAATTATCAATGAACCCAAAAGAGGTTTAGGAGGGAAGACGGTGGAGAAAATCTTAGATTTAATTCCAAAATATGAAGATAATATTTTAGAGACATTAAAAAATTTGGAGAAAGAAAAGGAGGATGGAAATTTGCAATTACCATCAACTAAAATAAAAGATTTAAAAGAGTTTACTAAAATGATTGAGGAGTTTAAAAAGTATGCTCAGGAAAATTCACCAAAAAAACTTATTGAAAAAGTTTACAATGATACGGGATACAAATTAATGCTAGATAAAATGGGAGATGAGGGGGCAGGACGACAGGAAAATATTTTGGAGTTGTTAACGGTGGCGGGAGAGTATAACGAGCATTCGTTCGAGTCCAAGGTTGAAAATCAAAAATCAAAGGTTGATGATACTGAAAAACAGCAGATAATTACCTTTACACAGGAGATGCCTGAAGTTGAAAACTTGAGCTTACTTCAAAAATTTTTAGAAGATGTTACTTTAGTTTCTCAAACTGATCGGGATTTAAATTTTCAAGAGATGGTTCCATTGATGACTATTCATAGTGCTAAAGGGTTAGAATATAAAATTGTTTTTGTGGTTGGAGTAGAGGAGGGATTATTTCCTCACTCGCGAGCGACATTAGATGACCAGGAAATGGAGGAAGAGAGAAGATTATGCTATGTGGCTATTACCAGGGCTAAACAAAAGCTGTATTTTATTTATACTAATACTAGGAGCATATATGGTTCACGGCAGACTAGTATCCCCTCTCGTTTTATTGATGAGATTGATGATAAATACTTTGAAGAAAAAGAGTCAGAGAATTTGTTAGCAGAAACAAATAGTGTTTTTGGCGAAAGTAGCTTTAGTAGCTCTCGAAAAGATAATTTTAGTAATAAAAAATCAGAGGGTTGGGGGAATGATTTAAATGATGATTTTGGTTCGGATTTTAGTGATAAATATGAAGAAGTTATCCAGATAGACGAAGATGAAAAAAAAGAAAAAAATAATCAATGGAAAGATGGGGATAAAGTTGCTTATAGTGAATTTGGAGAAGGGATTGTTGTTTCCAATGATGATCCAGAAATAATTACCGTCGCTTTTGAAAATGTTGGTGTAAAGAAACTGGCCAAAAAAGTAGTGAAATTAGAAAATGTCTAAAAAATACCGAGGTCTTGCCTCGGTATTTTTGTATTAAAAAACCGACAGCACACTTCGACTAAGACAAAAGTCTTTAAGTCTTTAAGTGTGTGTCGGTCTTCGCCCAGGTGCGGGCGTTAGTTTTTTAGGGTGGTTCTTTTGTTGTGTACCATCCTAATTATATTGCCAATTGCGTAGCTAACTATACACGCAATCAGCAAAATTACTAAGTATTGAGTTATGCCGGCGTTCTGCCAGCCAAGCATGCCAGCAATCCCGCCAGTAAACATGCCAACAAGCCAGCCAACAAGAAGCACGCCAGCAATCCCACCAGTAAGCCCGCCAACACGTTCTCCAGCAAACCCGCCAGTAAGCCCGCCAAAGAAAAATCCAGCGATCATACCGGTAGTGGTCTCATTTATACCAATAATCCCGCCAGCAAAAATACCAGTAAATATACTGGCATAAAAAAGAGCTAGCCTCCAGTCATGCTTCATCTCTGCGTTGTTTACGCAAAAGTATTGCGTAAAAATAAAAAGAAGGATGATTGGAACTATGATCCAAAAAAAGGTTAATAACCAATCCCCGGAAGTCCCTTTTTTGTATTTTTTCACCAAAAATTTTCCGTCAAATGCCACATATGTGACATTTGTTTGGAGTCTTATCGGAAAGAAGGAAGTTATTTTTTCCTTTTTTTCTGAGACGACATAGCTTTTCAACTCCCCTGTAGTTAATTGGTATGCAATTTCAGGGAGTACTTCTTTCGGTGAGACTTTTTTATAGACGTTTTTAATCCGGTCCACCTCAACCGGTTTTAAAACGACAACGTCATTACCATCAGAGGTAATAGTAACTTTTTCTCTAGCATGAATGGTGCTTGTAAATAGAAAAATTATGGTGGCGGTGATTGTTGCAGTTATTATTGTTTTCATTTTTCTCTCCTCTATTTTTTGGGTAGAATGCCCAATTTTATTTGTCCACAGAAGCGGTTTCTGCAGACAAGTTTACTAAATCAATTACAAATCTATAAATACTTTGAATGGTGAGAAATGGACTAGTGGGCTAGTCGTATTAGAGTGGTGTATTCATAGATTTGTAATTGATTTGTTTGAGCTGTAGGAGAATTGAATTGAAACTAGTAACTTTGGACGAGTTATTTTATTGCCAATAGTTAGAATATTTAGTATTCTAAGTATGTGGCAAACAGCGTGATAGGTTTTGTTAAAGAACTTCAAATCAAAATTACATTTTAGAGTGACTTTGATTTGATACTCCATATTAGCACGGGGGGGGATTTGTCAAGGAAAAATTATTTAAATTATGAAGTTATTAGTAACTGTATTTTTAATATTAAGTATTAGCGGGGGTGGTTTTTATTATTGGCAAAAAGAAAAAACTGAGAAGCCCGGCGTCTCAGCAGTCTTATCAAGGATGAAAATGGTTAGAGTGAGTGATGGGGTGATAGTTTTGGGAGTGCGGACGGAAGCAAAGACAGTGGGAGAATTTTTGGAACAACAAAAAGTAGAATTAAAAGAAGGGGATATAGTTTATCCATCAAAAGAAATAAAAATTGATGGGGGGATGAATATTAAAATCGAAAGAGCTATCCCAGTGGTGATAAAAGTTGATGGACAAGAAATTAAAAAAAATGTTTTAGTAAAAAATGTGCAAGAAGCCCTGGAAAAATGTCAGGTAAAATTAAACCCAGCGGATAAAGTTGAGCCGAGTTTAGATAGTGTGCTTTTTTCTGGAATGGAAATTGTGGTTACGAGAATTGACCATAAAGAAATAATAAAAACAGAAGATATTGACTTTAAAATTGTGGAGAAAAAAGATAAAAATTTAAAATGGCGGACCAAAAAAGTAAAACAGAAGGGGGAGAAAGGCAAAAAAGAAATCAAATATTTAGTAACCTATAAAAATGGAAAAGAGATTAAAAGAAAAAAACTTAGTACGGAAATTATTAAAAAACCAAATGATGAAATTATAGTAATTGGAACGAAAATTAAAGTTGGTAAAAAACAAAAAGGGCGAGCTAGTTGGTATGCTTATACTGGGAAAATGGCGGCAGCTTCGACAACTTTTCCTAAAGGAACTTGGTTGAGAGTGACGGCGGTTAATAGTGGAAAGCACATTTTTGTAATGGTTAATGATTATGGTCCGTCGCCAGAAACGGGAAAAATTCTAGACTTGGATAAGGTGGCTTTTAAGAAATTAGCACCATTGGGAGCGGGGGTAATTGAAGTTAAAATTGAGGAAATATTTTGACCATACAAATCTACGAATCAACTACAAATATACAAATATTATAAATGACTAATTGATAATAAATTTTTAGTTGTAGTTGTTTCATTGTTAATTAGACATAGAATATATTTATATTGTAATTGGCATAATAGGGTGTTTATATAATAGGATAATAATAACATAATAGTACAGATTTATTTACAAAATATTTTTGTTAGAGGTATTTGTAGATTTGTAATTGATTTGTAATTTCGTAGGAATATGAAAATAGCAATTATATCAGATATTCATGACCAAGT
Source organism: uncultured Bdellovibrionales bacterium (assembly GCA_964599525.1). GTDB lineage: Bacteria > Patescibacteriota > Minisyncoccia > Moranbacterales > DUUL01 > S145-42. The sequence continues at coordinate 36,172 of CAZRER010000001.1, read as the reverse complement.
AGATAATTTAAAATGGGCTGTAAAGAAAATGCAAGAATTCAAAGTTGATCAAGTTTTTGCATTGGGTGATTATTGCTCGCCGTATGTTGTAGAACGATTAGGATTAGTTGGTGTATCAGTAATAGCTGTTTGGGGCAATAATGATGGTGATCAAGTAGCTATGTTTAAAGCGGTACAAAATGCTCCAAGTAATAGTATCTATTTTAAAAAAGGAAATTTTGCTGAGATAGAATATAATAATGGTAAATATTTTATTACGCACTATCCATTATTAGCTGAAAATGCAGCGATGAGTGGAAAATACGATGCTGTTTTTCATGGACATACTCATCAACAACGAAATGAAATAATAAACAATACACCAATTATTAATCCTGGTAAACTAGCAACTTATCGTGGTCATATCATTTCTTTTGCAATTTATAATACAAAAACCAAGAAGGTTGAATTTGTAGAAAAATAAAATAGGTAGAGGCAAGGCCTCTACCTATTTTATTAAAATCGCTAGTCTGTAGACAATGCCCATATATAATATATGGGATAAAAACAATTTCGAGAAATAGCGAAGCCGAAACTGCGCTAATCTAATCTAAAAATTGTTTCTCGGGACCAGATATATTTCCCCCCTTGTCTACAGGCTAGCGATTTTAATAAATAATTCCGCCCTAATCGGGTGACCAAATCTTTGATTATAAAATAAGTGTTAACTTTAAGCTCTGTTTTTTTAAATCAGATTGGTAGTCAGCCGTTGGTTAGGATAATTAATAATTAAAAATAAATATTTAGCTTTTTGATAGATTGTCAAAAAGTTGTATCTCATGTATAATAATTATAGGGTTATTTTACGTTGGAGAGTAGTTCTACTAAAAATAAAAATATAAATATATCCGATCGAATTAATTTAAAAATCAACTCGACTTTCTATAATAGCATATTGACAGAATTTGTCAAGAGCTAGTATTTAACTATAATTTTCAATTTGTAATTTTCAATTTTTAAGCAATTTTCAGTGTTATAATTCTTTAATGTTTTAAACTTATGAAAATTTATTTATTAATTGGTAAGTTGTTTGAGAATTTGTGCATTGGGTCATTCATTGAAAATTTTAAATTGAAAATTGAAAATTAATCTTGTGATTACTTCAAATAAACAAATAAATCCAGAAGAAGAACAATTGGAAACGAGTTTACGCCCGTCTAGTCTTAGTGAATATATTGGACAAGAAAAAATAAAAAAAAATCTAAATATTTTGATGGAGGCAGCCAAAAAAAGAAAAGAATCAATCGAACATGTTTTATTGTTTGGTTCTCCAGGCTTGGGGAAAACAACTTTGTCGCATATTATTGCCAAAGAGATGGGAGCGGGAATTAAAACTACTTCTGGGCCGGCAATTGAGAGAGTGGCAGATTTGGGGTCAATTATTACTAATCTGAATGATGGAGATATTTTATTTATTGACGAAATTCATCGTCTTAGTAAAGTAGTGGAAGAAGTGTTGTACCCGGCTATGGAAGATGGAGTGTTAGATATAATTGTGGGAAAGGGTCCTTCGGCTAGAACAATACAATTAGAGCTTCCAAAGTTTACTTTAATTGGGGCAACAACGCGATTGGGAATGCTTTCGGCTCCATTAAGAAATCGTTTTGGGGTTATTTATAGATTGGAGTTTTATACGGATGAGGAGATTAGTCAGATAGTAGAGAGATCAAGTAAAATATTAGGTGTTAATATAGATGATAGTGGGAGTCAAGCAATTTCTCGTTGTGCTAGAAGTACTCCTCGAATAGCTAATAGATTATTGAAACGAGTACGGGATTTAGCACAAATCCAAGAGCAAAAAATTATAGACGAAAAAATTGCCAAAGAGGCCTTGGAGATGTTGGAGGTCGATCACATTGGATTGGAACCAGCCGATAGAGAATTGCTTACAACTTTAATAGAGAAATTTAATGGAGGTCCAGTGGGTGTGCAGACTATGGCAGCGGCTTTTTCAGAAGAGCCTCAAACGGTGGAAGAAGTTTATGAACCATTTTTAATGAAAAAAGGGTTTTTGGAGAGGACGCCTCGTGGAAGAGTGGTGACAAGGGCAGCTTATGAGCACCTGGGATTAAATTTTCCCAAAGATAATAGTGATAATTTATTTGAGTAAATTATTTTTAATTAAAATTTTATGCTAGGAGCAATAACATTGTTATATTTACTTTTTGTGTTGACATTTGTCGGTGGTATTTTTGTGATTATTTATCACCTGTTAGCCTTTAGGTTAAATAAATCTTTGGCCATTTTTATGGTGAGTCTTTTGGTTATTGGAGCTGTATTTTTATTGGGGATAAATATTCTTTATTTTGCTAAGATTAATTGGCAAGATTTTTTTCTGAATAATAATGGTTTACTTTAGATTCCTCTATAGTGGTTGAAATATTGATTTTTTAATTATTTAAAATTTAATTAAATGACTGCAAAAGATATCATTAAAAATAGACGCAAATATAGAAATTATGACTTTAAAGACAAAAAGAAAAACGAAGATATTATTATGATAATAAGGAGGCATTGGTTAACTTTTATTTTTCAGTTTATATTAATTGTTGTAGGATTTGTATTTATCTTTGTAATGCACTTTGTTATAACAGAATTTATGCCAGAGATTTTAACTGAGCAAGGGCAGAGCATTTTATTTTTTGTAGAAACTTTTTTAGCTATGATCTTATGGTTAATAGCTTTTATTTTCTGGATTGATTATTACTTTGATGTTTGGATTATTACTGACCATAGGATTGTGGATATTGAACAACTTGGTTTGTTTAAAAGAAATGTTAGTGAGTTAGAGCATAGTAAAATACAGGATGTTACAACGGAAATTCATGGTATTTTACCAACGTTGTTAAAATATGGTTTTGTTTATGTCCAAACTGCCGGGAAAAAAACCCGGTTTATTTTTAAAGAAGTTCCTAGGCCAATGATGATCAGGAAAATGATACTTCAATTACAACAAAAAATGATCAATAAAAAATCCGGAAATCAGAAAAGTGAGTAGTGAACTTATTAAGAGTAATTTATAACTAAAAAATAAAAAAGCACATTCTAATGTGCTTTTTTTACCTAATTTTTTTAAGGGTTTGTGAGGAAGGTAGTTTGATTTTTATTTAATTAAGCTTACATCATAGACACCGGTATAAAGATTTGTTAGGGCTACTTTGTGTCCTTGTGAGATTTTTAAAAGAAAATAAATTAATCCTTTTTCTCGATCGATTTTGTAAATATCAATGGGAATCATCTTTTTCTGACCTCCTTCAACAACCTCTAATTTCAACTGCGGAAATGCTTCATAATTGTTTTTTAGATTTGGTACAGGCAGAGCTCTATAGTGATATGTTAAGGTGTCATCATTTCTTTCAAATGTGCGTATAATCTCACCATCGCCTCCAATATCAAAAGTTTGTTTTTTTGCTGGAGATTTTTTGGTCGGGGTTAAAAGTTTGGTTTTAATATAATTAATGCTAGCAGAGGTGTCATTATTAAAATTTATTAAAATTTCCTGGTAATGTGTAATTCCGATTAATAATAGTAATATAGAAAACATAAAGGATATCCCTCCAATATATTTTTTAAAGTACTCATTCATATTTTTATTTTATTTACTTTATTGTATTATTTATAATAATAACACATTAAGCGTAATATTGCCAATTAAAAATATCCATTGACTAAACAGAGAAAAGGCTATAAAATATATAAAGTGATGAAACACTTGTTGTTCATAAGTATTTTTAATGCCAGGGTAGCTCAGTCGGTTAGAGCGCGGGACTCATAAGCCCGAGGTCGTGAGTTCGATCCTCGCCCCTGGTACACATTTTATGAATTTACGAATTTACGAATCTAGGAATATATTTTTGAATATAATAGTATCTTAAATTCTTAACTTCGTAACTTCTTAAATTCTTAATATGCGTATTGGAATTGATATTAGAGCTGTTGGGTATCAGAGAACTGGAGATGAAACATACACTCTGCAACTTATAAAATCTTTGGAAAAAATTGATTCTGAAAATCAATATTTTTTATATACGGATGTTTCTTCTGAAAAAGAGGTGAAAAAAGTTAAGCAATTATTATCTTTAACGAATGGTAATTTTAGGATTATTTCAGTCAGTCCTAGTCAAAAAATGTTTTGGACAATGTATTCATTGCCAAAACAAGCCAAAAAAGATAAATTAGATATTTTACATGTACAGTATATTACGCCACTGTTTTTGTCTAAAAATATCAAATTGGTTACAACAATTCACGATGTTTCTTTTACGAGATTTCCAGAATTTATCAATAAGAAAGATTTATTTTTATTAAGGTTATTTATAAAAATGTCTTTAAAGAAAGCCGATAAAATAATTGCCGTATCAAAGTTTACAAGAAATGAAATAATAGATGTTTATAAGGTAGATAAAAATAAAGTGGCAGTTATCTATAATGGTGGAGTGGCTGAAGAATTTAAAAAACCTATAAGCAACGAAGATGTATTGGAGTTTCGGAAAAAATATGATATTATGGAATCGTACTTACTATTTTTAGGAACATTGCAACCGCGTAAGAATATTCCTTTTCTAATTGATTCATTTGTTGGATTAAAAAGAAAATACAAAAATAATCAAAAAATAGATAATTTAACATTGGTACTTCGTGGGAGTAAAAATGGACATAATTATGACAACAGAATAGATGAGATATTGGAAAAAATAGAATTGAAATATCCAGGGATATATAAGCAAATCAAATTTGTTGATTATATTTCAAATGAAGAAATACCATTAATATTTAAGGGGGCAACAGCTTTTTGTTTCACTTCTGTTTATGAAGGTTTTGGATTACCATTGTTGGAGTCAATGTCGGTTGGTGTGCCCGTGATAGCAAATGAGGGATCTTGTTTTCCAGAAATTATTGGTGATGCTGGTATGTTGTATGATGATAAAAATTCCAATGATTTTATTGAAAAAACAAAACAGCTTATTGAAGATGGTTTTTTGCGACGAAAATTAATTGAAAAAGGTCTGGGAAGAGTGAAGTTTTTTTCTTGGGATAAAAATGCTGAGCAGACGATAAATTTGTATAAAATAATAATAAA
>CAZRER010000001.1:0-30953 GCA_964599525.1 uncultured Bdellovibrionales bacterium | reverse complement strand
CCAAATAAAAAAAAGAAGTTTTATAAAAGAATATTATTTTGGGTGGGTATAGTAGTAGTAATTCTTGTTCTAGGGATGACAGCCTTTTCATATAAAACTGGATCAATACTTAATAAAATATCTGGTAAAGATGGTTCTATTTTGGATAGTCTTAGGGGAGTGGTTAGTAATGATAATATTGTAGCGGAAAATGGTCGTACGAATGTTTTATTGTTGGGCATGAGAGGAGAAGGTGTAACAGGGGGCGGTTTATTGGCGGATACAATAATGTTGGCTTCATTTAAAAAAGATGAGAATAAGGTAGCTTTAATTTCTATTCCTAGAGATTTGTATGTAAAAATTCCCGGAGAAAATTATCATTCTAAAATAAATTCAGTTTATGCAGTAGGGGAAGAGAAAGAAAAAGGTGGGGGAATTAAATATATGAAGCAGATTGTCCATGAAGTAACTGGGCAACCTATACATTATGTAGTTACAATTAATTTTGCTGGATTTGAACAATTGATAGATGCTGTCGGTGGGATAGACATTGAATTAAAAGAAGCATTCTCTGAACCATTACAATTTCATCAGGAGCATGTATGTGATACAAAAGTTTTTACAATTAAGTCTGGTCGAACTCAGAAAAAAATAGATCACCGGGGGAAAGTTGTCGCTGAATATCCTCTTTGCTACAATCATGATGAAGAGTGCGGTGGTGTATTTAGTTTACCAGCAGGTAAAAATCATTTAAATGGTGAAACAGCTCTTTGTTTTGTACGTTCTAGAATGACATCTAATGATTATGAAAGAGCCAAAAGACAGCAAGTTGTTTTAAGCTTGCTTAAAAATAAGTTGGCATCGATGGGTACTTTAACCAGTTTCGGAAAAGTGAATGCCATATTAAACACTCTGGGTCGTAATGTCGGAACAGATATGTCGGCTGGGGAAATGAAGAAATTTTATTCACGATATTCTAAAATGGATAATCCAGAAATTGTTCAACGGGTATTCGAAAATTCTCCAGAGGGGTTGTTAATGGTGCCACAAAATGCCCCAAAGCAAGTTGGATTTATACTCGTTCCTAGGGCTGGCTATGATAATTATTCAGAGATGCAAAATGTTTGTGAGAATATTTTTGAAATAGCACCACAAAGTAATATTAAACCAGTTAAGCAGTATCAGAGTCCAGCAATAGATGACAAATAATGGAGAAAATGAAAGAAATGTAGAACGTCTAAGTTTCTCAAATTAACAAACTAGACTTTATGATAAATAAAGAACTTTCAATTATTATAACTGCATATAGAAAGGTAGAATTATTAGAATTATGTATTAATTCTATCAGAAAGAATATTGATAATAAAATTAATTATGAGATAATAGTGGCTGATAGCGATACCAATGAGTCGACGATGGATTTAATGAAGGAAAAATTTTCAGATGTGACATTTATTCCTAATAAAAAAAATGTTGGGTTTGGGAGGGTGGCTAATCAGGGAATTGCAAGAGCTAAAGGTGAATATTTATTTATAATTAATCATGATATTATTATTAAAGATGAGGCTATTCAAAAACTTCTCATATTTTTAAAAGATAATAAAGATGTTGGGTTGGTTGCTCCACGATTAATTAATTTTGATGGTAAAGTGCAGTTGTCAGCTTTCAAGTTTTATAGACCTTTAACTATTCTTTTTCGACGAACTTTTTTAAAAAACACTTCATTTGGCAAAAAATATTTGAATAAATTTTTATTAAAAGATAAAATATTTAAAAACAAAGTTATTGATGTTGATTGGGTAATGGGTTCGGCTATGATGGTTTCTAGGGAATCTATTGATAAAGTTGGAGTCTTTGATAATAAATTTTTTATGTATTTTGAAGATGTTGATTGGTGTCGACGTTTTTGGGAAAATGGTTACAGAGTGGTTTATAATCCCACCGTAACAATAGCTCATTATCACGGAAAAGCTAGTGAAAATAAAGGAGTGTTACAAGCAGTATTATTAAATAAATATACAAGAATTCATATAAAGAGTGCTATGATATACTTTTGGAAATATTTTGGAAAAAAGGATCCACATCGAGCGTATTATAATAAGGTTAATATTAAATAGAATGGAAAATAAAACAGAATTCATAGATAAAGAAGTTGAAAATAAGCAATTAAGTTACGAGAATGATTTAGTTGACAATAAACCAAATAGGAGAGGTAATAAATTAAAAAAATCTTTAAAAGGTTTTCAATATAATTTTTTGGCTATTGTGATATTAACAGGAGTTTTTTATGTTGGAGTTGCTTGGGGAAAGCATCTTTCCGTACCATCATCGAGCGTAGACAATGGTACTAAAAATTTCATTCAAAGGTTATCTAACCCAAAGGATATTTTTGCTAAAGATCCTGAAGAAAATAAGCCAGAAAAAGTTAATTTTGATATTTTCTGGGATGTTTGGAGAAAAATTAACAATAATTATGTTAATCAAAGTGACACAAAGGATACTCAAAAAAGAGTTTTTGGAGCTATTAAGGGGATGGTGAATTCTTTGGGTGATCCTTATTCAATATTTTTTGACCCAGAAGAAAGTAAAGCTTTTAAAACGGAATTGGATGGAAAATTTACGGGTATTGGAGCTGAGCTTACTGTGCAAGATGGAATATTAACGGTGATTGCACCTATCGATGATATGCCAGCACAGAAAGCAGGAATATTAGCTGGTGATAAAATTCTTAAAGTTAACGATGAATTAACCAATGATATGACCATAGAACAGGCAGTTAAGAAGATTAGAGGGGAAAAAGGTACTGAAGTAACCCTAACTGTTTTGCATAGCAAGGCTAAAGAGGCTAGTGAGATAAAAATTATTAGAGATGAAATTGATATTAAAAGTGTGGTGTATGAAAAGAAAGAAGGGGGAGTTGCCTATGTTAGAATTAAGGGATTTATGGATGATACGGCAGAAGAATTTGATAAAATAACTTCTAAAATTTTGGCAGATAATCCTCGGGGAATGGTTTTGGATGTGCGCAGTAATCCTGGTGGAAATTTAGCTGTCGCTATAGATATTATTTCTAAATTCGTACCAAAAGGAGAAACGGTTCTTTGGGAACAAGATAGAAATAAGAATGAAAAAGCTTACGAAGCTATTGGAGGGGAAGAATTTGTTAATATTCCAGTAGTAGTTTTAGTAGATGGTGGTAGTGCTAGTGCTTCAGAAATTTTAGCAGGAGCTTTGCGTGACGATCGGCACAGTGAGCTTGTTGGGGTAAAAACTTTTGGTAAGGGTTCGGTACAGTCTTTTGAGCCATTGTCGGGAGGATCTAGCTTAAAAATGACAATTGCCAAATGGTTAACACCGTCTAAACAGTCTATTAATAAAATCGGTATAGAACCAACAATAAAAGTAGAGCTTACTTTGGATGATATTAAGAAAAAGAATGACAAACAGTTAAAAAAGGCCATGGAGGTTATTAAAGAACAAATTAAAAAAAGGGGTAATAAATAATATGAAAAAGGCTATAGTTATAATCTTAGGAATAAGTTTTTTGGGTGGGATTATTTTTTATGTTCAATCTCATAATAATAAACCAATTTATGACGAGACGGTAGTTAGGCGGGAAAGTGTTACGAGTAAAATTAATGTGGATGCCGAAATAGCACCAGCTGTGTATGCAGATATTTCTTCGGAATTGCCTGTGTTGGTTAAAGATGTTTTTGTGGAAAAAAATGATAGAGTTACCAAGGGACAAAAATTATTAACATTAGATCAAAAATCAGTTCAGGCCCAGATTAATAATGCCAAGTTATCTGTGGAAAGAGCGGAATTGACTGAAAAGAAAGCAAGGAGACATAATAATTGGAAATTGTTAAAACCGGAGGACAAAAAAAGTATTAAAAAAGCAACTGAACAAGCTAGACAAAAATTAAATGAAGTTTATGCTCAAGCGAGTAGAGGGAACATTGTTTCTCCTATCGACGGGGTTGTAATTGAGCAAAATATTAAAATTGGTGAGGTAGCCCAGGGAATATTGATGCGTATTATAAATACTGAAAGTCTAGAAGTGAATTTATTAATTCCTGAAGTTGATATTTCCAAAGTGAATAAGGGTGATAAAGTAATTATTACTCTAGATGCCTATCCGAATAAGAAAATTTTTGGCACAATAAATTCTATTGATATCTCTAGCACCAAGAAACAAAATAATACTTATTTTCAAGCTAAGGTGATAGTTCATGATTGGCAAGATATTCAAGTTCTAGATGGTATGAATGCTGAGGCTGATATTATTATTCAACAAAAGAAAAATGTATTAGTGGTACCAAGGGATTTTGCTAAAAAAGATGGGCAGGGTTATTTTGTTTATGTTAATAATGATATTGCACAAAAAACTAAATTGGAAAAGAAATATTTTAAAGATGGTTTGAAAGATGACAATTTTATCGAAATATTATCTGGACTAAAACTAAACGATCAGATTTTTAAGTTAAAATAGATATGAAATCTTGGATAAATAATTTTAAGTTGTCTTTATTTCTAGCCGTTAAAACTCTTTGGCGTGGTGATAAATGGTCGTTGGTTTTAACGGTTTTTATTATGTTGATTGTTTTTTTAAATTTATTATTTATTGATGCTATTTTTAAGGGAATCGCGATAACAATGGATAATGGTAAAATAAATTTTCAATATGGAGAGGTAATTATTGAGCCAGCGACTGGAGATCAGTATATTCAACAAACTAATAATATTGTTGAGGCGATTCGTGATTTTTATTATATTAAAAGTGTAACTACTCATTTACGGACAGGGGCAATCTTAATTAATGATAAAAATAAAGATGGTCGTGATGTGGCTAGTTTTTCGGCAGGAGTTATAGGTATTGATCCTCAAACTGAAAATCAATCTATTGATTTAAAATCACATTTATTGGAAGGTCGTTATTTACGAAAGGGTGATTATGGAAAAGCAATGTTGGGATCAGACATTGCGGGTGGTTATGGCAGTTCTGTTTTTCCAACTGATTTGGAGGGGGTTCGGAGTGGAGATAAAATTATGGTAGAATATAATAATGGTATTAGTCGCGAATATGAAATTGTAGGTATTTATAAAACTAAAAATTTTGATACTGACTCCAAGATAATTGTTACTCGTGATGATTTAAATTCTATTTTGGGAACAATCAATGAATCTAGTGAGATTATTGTTCGGTTGATGGAAAAAAAGTATTCCAAGCAAGCTTTGACAGATTTTTCTAAAATAAATTTATTAAGAAAGTACGATATCAGTGATTATCAAACTAAGCTAGCATTTGGAAAATCTATCAATAAATCTTTTGATATGATAGGGATGATTTTGAGAATTATTGGTTCTTTGGTAGCTGGGTTAGTGATATTTATTATTATATTTGTGGACATTGTTAACCGCAGAAAGCAAATTGGCATTTTAAAGGCCATTGGTATCTCTGAACGGACTATTAGATATTCTTATATTATTCAAGGAATGTTTTACACTTTACTTGGTATTATTTTTGGATATGTTTTGATGCAATTTGGAATTATTGGATTTTTCAAGTCACACCCTATAAATTTTCCAATGGGAGATATGGTCCCCTTTATTAAAAAAGAGTCTTTGAAAATGAGTGTAATTTTATTTGTTCTGGCTGGGTTGATTGGTTCATTTGTTCCTTCCTTGAAAGAGGTCCATAAAAAGATTTTAGTTTTAATGAAATAAATTTAATAGGCTTATGGGTGAAAAATATATTTTAAAAACTAAAAATTTAAAAAAAACTTATAATATTAATAGCGCTAGCCCGGTTAAGGCTTTGTGTGGAGTTAATTTGCAATTAAAAGAGGGGGAATTTATGGCTTTAATGGGTAGAAGTGGTAGTGGCAAATCAACATTTTTACATCAGTTAGCCCTTTTAGATAAACCAACTTCAGGATATATTGAAATTGACGGAAAAGATGTTTCTAAATTGTCGGAGATTGAAAAGGCTAGATTTAGATTGGAGACTATAGGATATATTTTTCAAGATTATGCTTTATTGCCAGAATTGAGTGTCTATGAAAATATAGCCCTACCATTGATGGCCTTAGGACAAAGAAAATTAAAGTATGACGGAGAGGTGAATAAAATTATTAAACGAGTTGGATTAGATGGACGAGAAAATTATTTACCAGCAGATCTTTCGGGAGGAGAACAACAGAGGGTGTCAATTGCTAGGGCAATTATTAATAAACCAAAAATTTTATTTGCCGATGAACCTACGGCTAACCTTGACTCGGAAGCGGCTGAAATTGTTTTGAAAACCATGCGAGAATTAGTTGATAGATACCAACAAACAATTATTATGGTTACCCACGAGCCTGATGATAGAAAATATGTTGATAGGGTTGTTTGGCTGAAAGATGGGAAATTCTATAAAGAAGAATAATTGACAGGAAGTTTTTTCTGGTATAGAATAGTTGGAGTACTAGTTTGCGCCATTAGCTCAGTCGGTAGAGCAGTCGCCTCTTAAGCGAATGGTCGGGAGTTCAAATCTCTCATGGCGCACAGAGTGATATGAAGTTCTCACCCTAACCGGGTGACCAGACGAGCTGGAAATCTCTCATGGCGCACAAATGCATCTGTAGCTCAATTGGATAGAGCACTTGACTTCGGATCAAGGGGTTGCAGGTTCGAGTCCTGCCAGATGTACACAATATATTTAAAAAGGAATGTTGTTGAAACATTCCTTTCTTTTTTGTTAATAGTGTGTTATGGTGAGGGACTGTATAGATAAGCTTGATAGACAAACGTATGATGTGATTTTATATATTTTTAAGATACGACCGTATCTTAAAAATATATAAGAGCGATTTGTTAGGAGTATTAATTTATTTATCATTAACATTTTATTGTGAACAATAAAGATTATAAAAACGATAGAAACAATGAAAACGAAAAGAGATCATTGGGATGGTCTATTTTTAGTGGAGCAAATATTTTTTTAGTATTTTTGTTGGCATTTTTAGTTGGGGTTATTGTTGAATCGTTGGTAAATATCTCTGAATTAGTTGAAGTCGGATTATTTGTTTTGTTGCTTATTAGTGTGATTGTTTATTTTTTTAAACACACAAGCTTGAAAGTATTAATGACGATTGCTTTACTTGTAGGATTTATTTTAGGTATCATTAGAGTAGAAGGCGAAATTGATAAATCTAGCGGTTGGGTGAGTGGTAGATACAAGGGGATTGGTACAGTGGTAAAATTTCCAGAAGCTAAAAATGACTATCAGCGAATTTATATTAAAATAGAAGGAAAAAAACTAGATGAAAAAAATAATGGGAGATTTGTTAAGAAATCAGAAACAGTTTTACTTTTTGTATCACTGGGAATCAATTATGATTATGGAAGAAAATACAATATTGAATGTACGTTAAAAACTCCAGAGAATAAATATCAAAAATTTAATTATATTAGATTTTTGGCTAGTAAAAAAGTTTATCAAGTTTGCAGTGGGGCGAAGATTGAATCTATAGTGGGAGCTGAGGAATTTTCATCAAGAAATATAATTAATGATGATGTCATTAAAGTTAAGAATAAAAATTATTTGGATAAATTATTTTATAAGATAACAATCATTAAAATTTATCTACTCAGAAGTGTTTATAATTTTAGAAGTATTTTGGAAAATAAAATAAATCAATTATTTCCGATGCCAGAGAGTGCTTATTTAGCGGGTTTACTTTTAGGTGGTGATAATAGATTGCCGGAAAATATTTCAGAAAATTTTAGAAGAACAGGAACAACTCATACAGTAGCAGTTTCCGGGTATAATATTACAATTTTGGCTACGGTGTTTATGTGGATAGGTATTGGAATTGGGTTGTGGCGAAAACAAGCATTTTGGTTTGTGACGGGATGTATTATTTTGTTTATAATTATGATTGGGGCGCCATCGTCGGCGGTGAGGGCGGGGGTGATGGGAGTTATTATGTTGTACGCTTTACAGTCGGGACGACTAGCTAGCTCTGTTAGAATAATTATATTGACGGCAGTTATTATGGTTTTTACTTCGCCATTTATTCTTCTTTATGATGTTGGTTTTCAATTATCATTTTTAGCAACGTTGGGAATTATTTTAATATATGGACCACTGGCGGAAAAGATTAAAATTGAAAATGATTTTTTGGGAATTAAATCTATAGTTTTGGTAACTCTATCCGCTCAACTTGGAGTATTAGGTTTGTTAATTTATACTTTTAATAGTATTTCTTTAATTTCTTTGTTGGCGAATGTAATTATCTTGCCAGCGTTGCCATTGATTATGTTAGGAGGAGCCATTGCTGTTGGTAGTAGCTTTCTAATAAATAGTTTAGGACTTATTTTTTCTCTGCCCACCTGGATGATGTTACATTTGGAAATAGGGAGTATTAATCAGTTAGCGAAAATACCTTGGGCAATTATTGAGTTTAATAAAGTAAATATTTGGTGGAGTTTGGGGTATTATATTGCGTTAAGTATAGTTTTAATTGTAATTAGAAATAGACAAAAAGAAGTGTGAAGATTTATATAAAATTTATAATTATAAATATATGTTTTTAAACAAGCAGATAATTCAACTGGGAGTAGTGGGGTTTTTATTGGTAGTAGAAGTACTGTTTAGTTTTGGTATGTATAAAAATGATCAGATGCGCCCTCTGGAGGTATCTTTTTTGGATATTGGTCAGGGAGATTCTATTTTGATAAGTTATCTACATAGATATCAGATATTAATCGATGGTGGTCCTGATGGTAAAAAGGTTTTAACTGAATTGTCGAAGGTAATGCCTTTTATGGATAGTAAAATAGAAGTTGTAATTATAACTCATCCTGATAGAGATCACTTTTCAGGACTTTTGGATGTGGTTAAAAAATATAAAATTGGCGTAGTCTTAGATAATGGACAAATTTCTGAAGATGAATTGTGGGTAGAATTGTATAAGTTAATAAAAGAGAAAAAAATAAAAACGAAGAGTATTTTAGAAGGGTCAAAGTTGGAGATAGATAACGAAATATTTATTAAATTTTTTAATCCGGACAAAATTGAGAAAGATAAAAAAGCTAAAAATGATAGCTCTGTTGTGGCGAGATTGGATTACAAAAAAAATAGTTTTTTATTTACAGGTGACGCTGGGTTTGATGCTGAGGCGGATATGGTTTTTGATCATGAGGATGTTGATGTTGATTTTTTGAAAGTGGGGCATCACGGTTCAAAATATTCTAGTTCTGATTTTTTTCTAGCTAGGGTTACTCCCAAATGGTCAATTATATCTGTGGGAGAAAATAAGTATGGTCATCCAACCATGGAGACAATAAATAGATTAAAGAAAATAAATAGTAAAATTTTACGAACCGATGAACTCGGTACAATTACTATTCAGTGTGAAAGAAGTGAATGTAAGGTTAAGCTCAGATAGATTAATTATATGTAAGACTGTAAAATCTCTTAAAAATTTCACGTTTCTATATTTTGTAAAAAAAATAACTGAATTGATACAGTTGTTTTTTTAGTAGATAAACATATTTTTTCCAATATTGTGATGAGCAAATTATTTTTTAAAAACAATAAGTTTGTAACCAAGAAAGTTCCAAGTTAGGGTGGCAATAGAACCGGTCATGGCGGCGATAGCTGCCCAAGCTTTAGGATTGATACTAGTGTATTTATGAAGACTATTAACTATTGCAGCGATGCTAACATTGACAATAATTCCTACAAGACTTACTAAAACAAATTTTCCAAATTCACCAGTTATATTTTTAGTATCTTTATCACTGAATGACCAAAATTTATTCCAGAGATAGCTATTTATAGTTGCTAGCGAAAAAGAAGTTATTTTAAAAATTATAAATGATGTATTGGGTATTGCTGAGGACTTAGCATAGAATAAAAATACTAATAAAGCTAAAACTCCAATATCTATAGCAAAGTTGGCGGCGCCTGTTGCTCCAAATTTAACTAATTGAAAAAAAAATGATTTAAATTTTGAAAGTAGATATCCAATATAAACTCCAATTGGCGCTAAAATGGTAAAAAATAACACCATTGTTAAATATGGAGGTATTTCAGTAATATTAAAACTTTTCAAAACTACTGGCAATAAACTACCAAAAATAAGACCGTTAATAGCACCAAATATTAAATCTTTTTTAGTTAATTTGATATTTTTCATGGAGTATTTTGTTTTAGAGTGAAATTCACTGTTTAACTGCTATACCAGCTTCCGCTCTTAGTTTATCAATATCTGATGCCCAAGCGTTAGGAGCATCTTCTGTTTTAGCTGATATTTTTGATTCTGTTTTAGAAGTGTTATTTTTTTCTTTTTCTAATTCTAGTTCTAATTTTTCAAGAGCACTTAAATTTATAGGTTCATCATCTTCAGTGTCTAAATTAAGAGTATTTAAGTTGCTTAAATTGTTTATATTTTCTTTAGTGTTTTCATTGGTTGAGGTGTCTTGTTCGTTTGTAATATTATTCTCTGTTGTAATATTATTCGAATCATCAAGTGTATTAATACTAGTATTAGAATTGATAGACGTATTTTTTTGTAAAACATTTTCAATTGCACCCCAAATAGTTGTTTTTCCTTGTGGAACAATTAAAGTGACCTCATCACCAACTTCAATTTTGAAATAGGTTGCTGCTGCTAAAAGTACTTGGTATTCTTTTTCTGGGGTCTGAATAGTGAAATTTCCTTTGGCATCTTTTTTGACAACACCTATTAAATAATTTCTAGGTACTGGTCCAATTTGTTTATATACAAATTTATTGTCAGGAGTGATATTTAGTTTTAGTTTATCTCCTTCGACAAGTTTTGATTTAGAGGCATAATTTGCTGGAACAGGATATTGTTTTCCGTCATCCCCAATCATTATTTGTCCATCAAAATATCCATAAATAGCATTTTCATCGTCTTCGTTTTGCTCTACTTGATTTATAGGCATTTCCTCAGGAATAGTTCCTTGAATAGCAGAAAGTAGTTGGGTAGCCGAACTAATAGTTTCTTGAGCATTAGAAATAATTTCGCGAAGTTCAGTTATTTTTTTTTGTTTTTCTTCTCCTTCTAAAAGGATGTCATTATTTAGACTAGTCATTTTTGTATTTAAACACAATTAAACTATAAATTTTTTAATTTAATAATGCTAATTTTATTTTTATTTTTTATAATGAAAAAGGTAATAGTTCCCTTTTAAAGGCTATTTTTAATTTCCTTTTAAAGCCATTTTTATAATACCTTAGTTTTTGAAAATATGCAAGTAAAATTATAGTAACTATTCACCTTTCTCTAAAATAATAATCTGTTTGCTAAAAAAGGTCCAGCCTTTTGGCTCTCTGCATTTTCCACTTCGTCTAAACGGCTCTGCGGGACAAGCGTATCGCTTTTCATTTTCATTTCATTGCGAACGGATAAATGCCAGCTAGATCTTGCTCGCTTTTATTTTTCTTATGTTATCTAAGAGAAGGGTGAATAGTTATAAATCATTTTAAATAAAAGTTTGAGAATAAGATTGAAATGTGGTATATTGGTTATGTACTAAATATAAGTTATTCAAAATTGTTAAATAGATTAAGTTATTAATATGGGAAGAAAATTAAAAAATAAAAAAAAGAAATCATCAAGCGGGGTAAGTGGAAATAAAAAAGTAAATAGCGAAAAAATATTAAAAAAGGAAGTTCGCAAACATATTGCGGCAATTATACTGTTGTTGTTCGCGTTAGTATTTTCCTTAAGTCTTTTTGGGCAAGCAGGAATTGTTGGTAAATTTATTGATAAAATCTTAACTCTATTTTTTGGTGCGGGACGATATGTTTTGCCAATTCTGCTTGTATCACTGGGTGTGATGTATTTTAAGAGGATGCAAACAGTGAGATATTATTTGGCAACCAGTGGGGTATTGCTTTTTTTCTTGGCAGGAATAGGTCTGATACATTCTTTTTACGATATTGATAATATGACTAAAGTTGCTAAAGATGGTTCGGGTGGAGGATATGTTGGTTTGATTGTTGCCTATTCTTTGATAAAATTAATTGGAAGATTTGCAGGAATTGTGGCTTTGTTTAGTTTGGCTTTAATTGGTTTTATGCTCTTGTTTAACGTTCCAGTTTTTAATTGGTTACATAAATTAAAAGATTTTTTTAAATTTAAAAATGACAAACTAGAAGAAGAAAGTGGTGGCTTAGAGGCTCATAGTGGCAAGGCTTTAACTATCTCAAACAATAATATCAACGGAATTAATACTGCAACCCAGAATATTTTACAGAGCCAACAAGATCAAAATCAAAACAAAAAAAATAAAGATAAAATAAATGAAGAAGCAGATGATGAGAAAAAAGAAAAACAGGGATTTTTTAAGAGAATATTTAAAAGTAAAAAAGAGAGAAAAAAAGAAAAAATAGAGGAGCTTGGAGACAATATAAAATCAGTTAAATTTATTGATGAAATGTCACCAATTAGGACTCAAAAAATTACCAAAGAAGGAGAACGACTTATTTCAGGGCAATTGGATAGAGACAAGGTAAAAAATGAAAATGAGAAAAATTTATCTTTTAAATCGCATCGAACCATTAAAACAAGGACACCGAGAAAAGAGACAAAACGAATAGTCAGCAAATCGAAATGGAAACAGCCATCGCCTTCAATTTTTGAAAAAAGTGAGAAAGGTAGCGGAGAAAAAAATATTGAAAACAATATTGATATTATCCAAAGAACTGCTTTAGAATTTGGAATTGAATTGGAGCCTAGTGGATTTAATATTGGTCCGACGGTAACACAATATACTTTTTCTCCTCCAAGGGGAGTAATGTTAAGTAAGATTGTTGCCTTACAGAGTAATATTGCTATGACTTTGGCAGCTTCGGCAATTAGAATTGAGGCGCCTATACCGGGAACTTCATTGATTGGAATTGAGGTGCCAAATAGCAAGGCAACAATGATTCGATTGAGAACATTATTTGAAGAGGAAGAATTTAGAGAGGCTACCTCAAAATTAACCATAGCATTAGGTAATGATGTTAATGGTAATTCGATTATAACTGGGTTAGAAAAAATGCCACATTTATTAGTAGCTGGATCAACAAACACTGGTAAAAGTGTTTGTATTAATGCTATTTTATCTTCTTTAATTTTTAAAAATTCTCCAGACGATTTACAACTTATCTTGGTTGATCCAAAAAGAGTTGAACTTTCTGCCTATAACGGTATTCCTCATTTATTAACAAAGGTTATTGTTGATATGAATAAGGTGGTTAACACTTTAAAATGGGCTACTAATGAAATGGATTCCCGGTATAAATTATTAGAAGAAGTTGGTTCGAAGAATATTGAGTCTTATAATTTAAAAGCGTCTAATAAAGAAACTAGACAAGTAGTAGATATGGAATCCGGAGAAATAAGACAAGAAGAACTTTCAAAAATGCCGTATATTGTAATTGTTATTGACGAGTTGGCAGATTTAATGGCTACTCATGGTAAGGAGGTGGAGGCATTGATAGTACGACTATCGCAAATGGCTCGGGCAGTTGGTATTCATTTAATTTTATCTACTCAGAGACCAGATACTAACGTTATTACCGGAACTATTAAGAATAATATTCCAGCTAGAATTGCTTTCAAGGTGGCTGGAAATGTTGATTCGCGAACTATTTTGGATCGTCCTGGGGCAGAAAAATTATTGGGTAATGGGGATATGCTTTATATGGGTCCAGGCTATCCACAGCCAACTAGAATCCAAGGACCGTTTGTGTCTGAGGAAGAAACCTCTAAATTAATTGAATATATCAAAAAGCAAGCTAAAAAAGTTAAATTTAAAAAGGATGAAGCTTTAAAAGAATCATTGGAAGGAAAATTGGATGAAACAGTTGTTTCGGGAGATGTTCGAGAAGGGGAGAACTCAAGTGATGATGTTTTATATAGTCAAGCGAAAGAGATGGTAATCGCTGCAGGGCAGGCATCAATATCTTCCTTGCAAAGAAGATTGAGTATTGGTTATAATCGTTCAGCAAAGATAATTGATGCCCTAGAAGAAAACGGAGTTATTGGTCCAGCTAATGGTTCAAAACCGAGAGAAGTTTTGATTTCTGACGATACAACGATTGTAGATGAGGTGCCCAATTCAGACGAAGAAAATAATCCCTCTATAGAAACTACTCTAGCTGAATAAGAAGCTAGAGATAGAAGGGAGTTTTGATTTATATAGTTAAAATATTAAAATTATGCTTTTAGGTGGTTTACAGAAGATGACGTTGATAGATTATCCGGGGAAGGTGGCGGCGACTGTTTTTACGGTGGGCTGTAATTTTCGGTGTCCGTTTTGTCATAACCCAGAATTGGTTCTTAGTTCACAGTTCACAGTTTACAGTAGTGAACAAAACGAGAGGCAGGTGGAGGAGTTTTTTGAATTTTTGAAAAGTCGTCAGGGGAAACTTGATGGTGTTTGTATTACTGGTGGGGAGCCAACACTTCAGGCTGATTTAGCGGATTTTATTAAGAGAATTAAGGATCTGGGTTTTACGGTAAAATTAGACTCTAATGGAACTAGACCAGATGTGTTGAAAGAGTTGTTTGATAAGAAATTGGTGGATTATGTAGCCATGGATATTAAAAGTAGTTTGAATAATTATGAAAAAGTTTGTGGCGATATTAAACTGGATCTAGAGCGAATAAAATTAAGTGTAGAGTTAATTAGAAACTCTGGAGTAGATTATGAATTTAGAACAACTGTAGTTCCTGGTTTGCATACTGTAGATGAATTTAAAGAGGTGGCTAAGTGGTTGGCTGGAAGTCGAAAATATATTTTGCAAAAGTATGAAGATAATGGTAAAATTTTAGATGAAACATTGACTAGGAGAATTAAGGGGGAAGAAATTGATTTGGAAAAAATTAAAAACATAATGGAGACAACAATTGAAGATGTTTCTATAAGAAGGTAAATGTTAATTAATTTTTTTAAGAGGTAGTATCTATTTTAAAGTAATAGAATTATATCTTAAGAATAAATTGCTTTTATGGTATTTAGACCGCGTAGAATGGCAGGAGGTTTTTCACGAGGAGTCAAATTTAGTGGTGGGGTTAGGAAATCTAGCGTTGGTAGTGTTGGTAATGGGACAAATTTTGGTGGACAAACTTCCGTTGGTAATAATTCAGTTAGCAGTAATTCTTCTTCGTGTGGGCAGGTGGCGAGTGTGCCAGTATTTAGTCAAAGTGAAAAAACAGGAGGAGGAGCGTCAACTGGTTTGCCCCAAAGGAAAAAATGGGGGTTTTATGATGCCTTGGTCGGACAGCGGCGGCAACAATTAGCAAAAAAACAGATAACGACAGAGAGGGAATCGTTTATAGATAATGTAAAAAATCTTAAATATACAATAGTTGATGATGGTGCAAACGATATTAAATATAAGAGAAAAGGATATAGAAGAGGCGAGATGCAGATTAGTAGTGGTTTAGTTGATAATGCTGGTGATAGAAATAGAAAGATGATAGCCAAAAAAATTAAAGCATTATCTCAAAGAGGTGAATTTAAACGACAATTTGGTAGAATACAAAATAAAGATGAAGCTGTGCTTGCTAGAAATATTAGCGAGCGGAAAATTAGTAAAATTGGACGTAGAGCGAGAAGAAATAGTAAGATATTTTCAAAAGGCACATTGAGTGATTTTTTAAGTGAATAAGAACCGTTAATTATTAAAAATATGGGATTTTTTAGTATTTTGTTTGGCACAAACAAAAATAGAACTTTAGAGAATAGAGAGGATAATTCTCAAAGTAAACAATCAGGAGGTTTCGATTTAGTAGGGGGTCTTACTGGCACTGGTAAATATGCTAAGACAAATGAGGAAAAGGAAGAAATAAGATTATCTCGAACATTAAAAGTTCGATTGGGAGATTTGGTAATTAAAAAATATAAGGATAATAGACTACCTAAATATAATGATAATAAACATCGATTAGAAGTTGGGGTCGATTTTAATTTAAGAACTTTGCCAAATTTAATTTACAGTAATGCAAGAAGAAATAGTATTTTTCGAAATAAGATTGGTGGGAGATTTAGTATTCAGGATAGAGATGCTTTAAAAATGGTAATGAAGCATAATAGTTATGCTGTTAGAAAAATGAAACAGAAATTAAACCAGCGGAATGAGAATAGGTGTAAAGTTAGTTTGGGGATGTTGTTTTAGGTTACTTGTTAAAAAAAATAGAACATAAATTGCTGTAAAGTATATTTATTTAAATTCAAAATAATTATGCGGATATATGTTAGGGTAGTGCCGAAAAGTAGTCAGAATAAAGTGGAAAAAATTTCTGAAGCAGAATATAAGGTCTGGGTAAATGCTGTGCCGGAAAAAGGGAAAGCTAATCAGGCAGTAATTAAATTGTTGGCTAAATATTTTAAGATTGCTAAAAGTAGAATAGAAATAGTTGGCGGTAAAACAACCAAGACAAAAATCATAGATGTTATGGAATGAAAAATTATTTAGGAACAAGTTTAGACCGATGGTATATAATGTAGAAAAATAAAAACTTCAACGATACATATCGTCGAAGTTTTTATTGGCTAATAATTAATTAAGGAGTTTGGTAGGCTTTTCTTAACTATTTAACCATATACAACCTCTCAATTATCTGAAAGTGTTTTTATTACAACCATTTTTTTTGTCGGAAGACGAGAATAGAAATGGAAGCAACGAGAGCAAGCATAAACATAGCTATAAGAAACATGCCGGGTGTGCGGGCTATGGGAAAGCTATCGAAAGGGATTATGCTAAAAATTCCCAAGGTCACGGACATGGCAAAAGTAATTAGCGAGACGGCTGCTAAAAATCTCATAGTATTATTTAATTTGTAAGAAACCATCGAATTATTTGTTATTTCTAGGGATTCAATTATTTCTTGGGCACTCTCTATACTATTCCATACTTTGATGTTTGTTTGAATTAGGTGTCTAATAGATGATCTGATTTCTGAAGTGGATAATTGTTCAAATTTCTCACTAAGCATGGTGTTTAAAATATTTTTTTGTGGCTTAAGAATTCTTTGGAATATTAGGATATCTAATTTGATCTTGGATATTTCTTGAACATGATTATAGCCGTCTTCTTCAAATATAGTTTCTTTTACCCAATCAATATTTTCATTAATGTGTTTAATTTTATCAAAAGATAAACTAGTTAACTCTTCTAAAAAATTTATAAGAAATAAACCAACGCTTTCCTGCATTAGCTCGTTACGGAAGCGATTGCTTTTGTTGGCGTGATGGAAAATACTTTTTACGGGAAGATTGGGTTTAAATATAATAGTAGTTACTTCCTTTGGAGAGATGACAATATGTAAATCTCCAGTTTCGGTGGTTTGTTTAATTCGATTAAAGAGAGGGACATTAAGATTGATATATAAATTATCCTTCCATCTCTCAATGCGTGGTTGTTGAATAGTATCTACCATTTCCAACATAATCTCAGGAGGCATATCTAGATGTTTCTCCATAAATTGCCAATCTTTTTTTGTTGGCTTTTGAATGTGGTTCCAGACTAAATTGTTATTTTCTATTATTTTTAACATTATTTTTTTGATTTTTATATTATTGTAAGTTATACTAATTATAGCAGAATATTTAATTTATGGAAAACAATGAAAAAAATTATTATAGTGTTTATTAGATTTTATCAGAAATTTTTATCACTTGATACAGGGGTGATTGGTAAATTATATACACATCAGCCTACTTGTAGGTTCCACCCAAGATGTTCAGAATATACAATTCAGGCTATCGAAAAATATGGAATTATAAAAGGGGCAGGTAAAGGTATAAAAAGGATTAGTAAATGTCATCCTTGGAACGAAGGAGGAGTTGATGAAGTTTAATTTTAAAGTAATGAAATTGGAACAATTATTAAAACTTAGAAAAATTCCTTTTACAACTGAGCAAAAGGAGCGTATCAGTAAAGCATATAATTTTGCCCATGAAGCGCATCAAGGTCAAAAAAGGGCTTCGGGGGAAGATTACTTTGTACACTGTGCTGAAACAGCAGGGATTTTAGTAAAAATGGGACTAGGATCAATAACTGTGTCGGCTGCCTTGTTGCATGATACCTATGAAGATACGGATGTATCATTGGAAGAAATAGAAAAGGAATTTGGAAAAGATATCGCATTTATAGTTAAAGGTGTTAGTAAGTTAAGTAAAGTTCAGTTAAAGGGAAGCGAAGAAACATATTATTTAAATAATTTGCAAAAAATGTTTTTGGCGATGGCTGCTGATATTAGGGTGGTATTGATAAAGTTAGCAGATCGGTTGCACAATATGAAAACTCTTTCTTCATTGCCAAGAGAAAAACAGCAACGAATTGCTAGGGAAACCATGGAAGTTTTTGTTCCAATTGCTAATAGATTAGGTATTGGGGAGTTAAAAGGGCAACTTGAAGATTTGTGTTTTAAATATCTTGATCCTAGAAACTATAAATATGTTTTAGATATTGAAAGGGAGGTTTACCCAATTCGAAAAAAATATGTAAATGAAGTTATCAAAAAACTTAAAAAAAAATTAAAGGAGGAAGGTATTGACTTTATTGATGTTCATGGACGGGCTAAGCATTATTTTAGTTTGTATCAGAAACTACAAAAATATGATAATGATATTGATAGGGTGTACGATTTAGTCGGAATTAGAATTATTGTACCAAAAGTGGCGGATTGTTATGAAGCCTTAGGGGTAGTTCATAAAAATTATAAACCACTGATTGGAAGAATTAAAGATTATATTTCGTTGCCAAAACCAAATGGCTATAAGTCAATACATACTACAATTTTTGGTCCGAAGAGCAAAATTATGGAAATTCAAATTAGAACTGAAAAAATGCATGATGAAGCGGAATATGGAATTGCAGCACATTGGATCTATGACCAAACTAAGGGAGGGGATTGGAAGAGGTATATTTTTGGAAATAGACATAAACCTAAAGTACCAAATGAAGAGATAGAGTGGGTTAAGCAGTTAAAAGAATGGCATAGTAAGACTGGTGGTGGGTCGGATGAGTTTTGGTCTTCTTTAAAAATTGATTTTTTTAAAGACTATATTTTTGTGTTTACTCCAGCAGGTGATGTAATTGAGTTGCCTGAAGGAGCAACTCCAATTGATTTTGCCTATAAAGTGCATAGTGAGATAGGAAATAGAACTAGTGGAGTTAAGATTAATGGAAAAATGTCTGCACTAGACACAACATTGGCTAATGGTGATTTAGTGGAGGTTATTACTACAAAAAATTCTAAATTACCAAATAGAGACTGGCTAAATTTTGTAAAAACAGCTGGAGCAAAAGAAAAAATAAAAAATGTTTTAAGAAAGGGGGGTGTTAAGTTAGTTTAAAAATTTAAGAGGATATAATTTCATTTAAAACTTCTACTTTTTCAGATGATTGTTCATCATTTTTAGCTGTGTCAAGTAGTTTGGTGTAATACATATTTACATCTCTAATCCATTTATGAGCTGCTGGCCAACCACCAGTAGTATTACAGTTTGAACCACATTTCCATAAAACCATTTCTTTTGGGGTGTCAACCCCAGATTTAACTAGTCGTTCTATTCTTCCGCCGACGGTTTCGACAGCATCTTTAGGGCTATCAAAGCAGGTGTGTCCACCAGTTCCCATTCTCTTTCTTTTGCCGCGATACCCCCAATAATTATAACAATCTTTTCCATTTAAGACGGGAACACGTCGGCCATAATTGCTTTCTTTTTTGGCGATTCCGATTAAAAAAGCGGCAACAATTTTGTCTTTTTTGGCAATATAAGGAGCCATTTTTTCCATTGGTGTTCCAGCAACCATTTTTTTAATTGATTTTTCTAATTGATCTGATCTAATTTTTTCGAATTCTTTTAAAGTGTTAAAAACCAGGGTATCTATATTGTCAGACTCTTTTATTGAATTAGAGAAATCTGAAGAGTTGTTTTTTTTATCCATAATCCCAAGGACGGCAATATTTTCAGTGGAATTTTGTTTATTTAAGCTTAGTTGTTGTTGTTTTGTTGAGAGAGCATTAGCTATTTTTTTGTTGGCGGAAAAATTGGCATAAAAGATTATTGCACCACATAAAATTATTATTGTGATAAAGTTTAGAGCAAATAAATTTGTTCTTATAAATGAATATTTATTAAGTGTATTATAATTATTAGTTAAAGTTTTGAGCTTTGTTTTAGTAAATTGACTGATTAGCTGTTTGAATACAGAGTATTTAGAATCTTTGTTTTGTATATGATGTTTTTTAGTGTCCACTTTCTTTAACTTAGTTATTTTTTTGATTTCGTCAAGCTTAGGCAAGAAAGTTGAAGAAAATTGATTTTCAAAGTCGTTCTTTTTTGTTGGTGTATGAGATAATGTTTTTTCTTGACTATTAATAGCTGTAGGAGTGTTTATGAAGAGAGTTTCTTTTTTTAAATTAGCCTTTTGAAAAGATGATTTAGACAATGTATTTTCAAAACCTAAAATAGGATTTGATAGTTTTATTTGTTGGGACTCTTTAATAATTTTTTCGAAATAAGTTTCTGGCTTAATTGTATCTAAGAGGGAAACTTTTTTAGTTGTCATTGTTGCCCAGCAACCTTTTTTGATGTCAATTGGTTTTGTTTTGCTTATAAAATTTCTTTTAATACCGTCAACAAAAAAATCTCTTTTTTGTTTGGATACAAAAAGCGTTTCTCCATTTAGAGAATTTTTTATTTGGTGATATTTTTTTTGAGCGTCTGCCCTATTTGTAAAAATGAACCTAAAATCAGGTTTATTATTATTATCAACTAAGCAATAGTACTTGGTTTTTATTTTCATTCTTTATAAAAATGATAAAAAATAAAATATATTCATTCCTACTTGTATTATACTACAAACTGGATAATTGTCTAATAATAAATTTTATCAAAATAAATAGAAACATCTTTAACCCATTTGTTGGCAGCAGCCATTCCGCCAGTATTATTACAGCTAGATCCACATTTCCAAACTAACATTTTACGAGGGGTGTTTTTATTTTGTTTAATTGCTAAAGTGTGAAGTCTTTTTCCGACAGTTGCTACGGCGTCTTCGGGACTGTTAAAACAAGTATGTCCGCCAGTGCCCATTTTTTTTCTTTTGCCGCGATATCCCCAATAATTATAACAATCTTGACCATTTAGAACTGGAGCGTGTTTACCAAACCCACTTTCTTTTAGAGCTATTCCTACTAAGAAAGCAGCGACTAATTTATCTTGTTTACTAATCGGTTCAATCATATTCTCCATAGGAGTGCCAATTAAAATATTGGCAATATTATTTTTTAAGCTATTATTTTTCTGAGAAGCATTCATTTTAGTGGTTAAGGAATCTATACTTAATTCTTTTTTTAGTTTAGATAAATTAAATTTACTTATTGATGTACTTTGCACTGTGGTAGAGGAGATACTAGAGATTGGTTGCAATTTTTTTGTAATTTCATCATTAGATGTAATTACAGGTGATGGAGCGTTAGTTGATTTATTTGTCTGAGAGCTTGATTTAGCCAGGGTAATTCTTGAATAAAAAAAGCCACCAAGTATTATAACGGTTGCCCCTATGAATAAATATATTTTTAGATTTTGTGATTTTATGAGTCGCTTGCTTTTTATTAGCGAGTAAAGTTTCATAAATTATTTTTAGTGTTTATGCAAATTAGTTAGAATATAATTATCTATAGAATAATTAAAATTAGCTAATTGCCCCTCCAAATTTTTATCTAAGATTTAAATAAAAAAGTGATTCAATAATATTGAGTCACGAAAGGTAGTATAGTTCAGTTGTAAAATGAAGTCAAGGAGTAGCTGTGGATAACTTTTTTGGTTAATTAAAGATAGTATTAATATGATTGACAAGCGTATTGAGAAATTATATACTATAGAAAGGTTAAGAATAGTCTTGTGAAGGATTTTATAAAGATTATTCTTGATTTCTATCAAATTTTTCAACAGTTTAAAAAGGAGGATAGAGAAGATATTAATAAGAATAATATATTGTGATAATTATAGTTAAGATAATATTTTACAAGATTAAATTTAAAACAATTAATTAAATTTCGAACAACACACTTAGAATAAAAATGCTTGATAGAAGATTTTAAAAATAAATTTAATTTTATTTGACGAATTTAATTTTGTAAGTAATTTTTCAAAGAATATTAAGAGTGTAAATAACTGTGATTAGACAATTAATTAAAAATGAATATTTCAACAGCAATAATTATAGCAACGGGAGCATTGCTAACTGGGTTAGTTGTTGGCTATGTAATTAGAAAGTTGGTAGCCAAAAATCAGGTTGGTACGGCAGAAGAAAAAGCTGCCAGATTATTGGATGAGGCTAAAATGAAAGCAAAAGAGCAGTTATTAGATGTTAAAGATAAGGGAGTTCGAATTTTAGAAGAGGTTAAAAAAGAAGAAACCAAGAGGAGGAGTTCTATCCAGCAACGAGAAGACAGATTAGAACAAAAAGAACAAAAAATTGATCAAAAAATTTCCAAAATAGAAAAAGATAAAAAAAGATTAGAGCACAAAGCGGGAGAAATAAAAAATATTAGAGAAGAGATTTTGAAAGTAAAAGAACAACAAATAGAAAGACTAGAGAAAATTGCTGAAATGAAAAGGGAAGATGCTCAAAAAGTTTTAATAGCTGTTGCCGAAAAGGCACATAAAGATGAAGTTACAAAAGGATTGGCCTCTTTGGAAAGAGATAGAAAAGAGATCCTAGAGGAAAAAGCAAAGGATATTATGGTGATGGCGATGCAAAAATATGCTGGTTCTCATAGCGCAGATACAACAACTACAACTATTTCAATTGCTTCTGACGAATTAAAGGGAAGGATAATTGGTCGGGAGGGGCGAAATATAAAAGCTATTGAAAGATTGACTGGGGCGGAAATTATTGTTGACGATACACCAGAAGCTATTGTTATTTCTGCTTTTAATCCAATTCGTCGAGAGACGGCTCGTTTGACTTTAGAAAAACTTTTGGAGGACGGACGAATACACCCAACAAGAATTGAGGAAGCCGTTAAGGAAGCTAAAGAACTTGTTTCCAAAAGAGCAATGGAGGCTGGGGAAGCAGCGGTTTACGATGTGGGTATTGCGGGGTTTGATCCTAAACTCACACAGTTATTAGGACGATTAAGATATCGAACTAGTTTTGGACAGAATGTATTGTTGCATTCTTTAGAAGTGGCGCATCTTTCGGGATATTTAGCAGCGGAGCTTGGTTTGGATACTAACCTTGCTAAGAAAGCTGGGTTATTACACGATATTGGTAAGGCTGTTGATGCAGAGGTGCAAGGTACTCATATAGAATTGGGTATAAGTATTTTGAAGAAGTTTAAGCAGTCACAGGATATTATTGATGCTATGAAATCTCATCATGAAGATTATCCTTTTGAAAATAGTTACTCTTTAATTGTTGCTGCTGCTGACGCTTTAAGTGCTTCTCGCCCTGGTGCTAGAAAAGACACGTTGGAAAATTATTTAAAACGATTGGAGGAGATAGAAGATACGGCAAATAGTTTTAGCGAGGTTAATAAATGCTATGCTATTCAAGCCGGTAGGGAAATTCGAGTTTTTGTTAATCCAGAAAAGGTTGATGATTTGGGAGCAATTAAACTTGCTAAAAGTATTGCGGAAAAAATTGAAGCTGACTTGAATTATCCTGGAGAAATTAAAGTAAATTTGCTTCGGGAAACGAAGGCGGTGGAATATGCGAGATAAAAAGTCAAAAGTAGAAAGTAGAAAGTAGAAAGTAGAAAGAGAGTGTTTATTGTTTGAAGGAGGATTTCTAATTTTAAATTTGAAATTTGAAATTTGAAATGAATGATAAAATTTTAAATTATTAGATACTATAGGTAGTATCGATAAATAACAATACTCTCAATATTAAATTTACAAAAGTAAGTTAATATTTGTAGATTTGTAGCTGATTTGTAGATTTGTAGGAGGTGGAACTGTAAAATATCATTAAATATTCATCGAAGACACCTACTATTATTTAAAGCTGTGAGTGATTACAATAAAATAAATTGACGATAAAAGTAGAATGAATTATAATAGAAGTTGTGTTTTTAGAATTAATTAGATAATTTATTAAAATGTCAAAAATTATTATTGGGTTAGTAGGAGAAACAGGAAGTGGTAAAGATACCGTTGCGCATTATTTAAAAAGAAGGTATGACGTGCAACTCTTAAGGTTTAGTTTGCCCTTAAAAAAAACCTTAGATTTATTTTTTAATAAGTCATCCAAAGAGGATCAATCTTGGTTGTATACAACATTTAAAGAGAGATTTGGTGAAGACGTTTTACATCAAGGGGTAAGACGATATGTAGAACAACATGATGGCTTGATGTGTGTTAATGGTATGAGAATGTTAAAAGATTTAGATTTTATAAAATCTTTTAAAAATAATTATATTATGTATGTGACTGCTGATCAAAAATTACGTTGGGAGAGAGTAGTTGGTAGAGGAGAAAAATCTGATGACAATCAAACCTTAGAGCAGTTTAAAGAATTTGAGGCGACTGCCGAAACTGAAAAAAATATTCCAGCTATTGGCGCACAGGCAGACTTTGTCATTAAGAATGATGGAACTATGGACGATTTACTTTGGCAAGTTGACGATGCTATGAAAGAAATTCTAAAAAAGAAAAAGGAGTTGGAGGTGATGGAAGGGGAGTAGTTAAATAGTTATTTAATAAAATTTATGTCTGGTAAAAATAAAAAAACATATAAGAGAGAGGAAGTGTTAGATTGGGATGAGGTGTTTATGTTGATGCCAGAACTAATTGCTAAGAGATCAAAAGATCCTAATACTCAAACTGGTGCTTGTATTGTTAATAAAGATAATATTGTGGTAGGTTTAGGGTATAATGGTTTTCCTAAGGGTTGTAGTGATGATAAATTTCCTTGGTGTCGCGAGGGTGACACTCTGAACAATAAATATACCTATGTTGTGCATGCTGAAGCAAATGCTATTCTAAATTCTAATAGTAGTGTTGATGGTTGTCGTCTTTATGCTACCTTGTTTCCATGCAATGAGTGTGCCAAATTAATAATTCAAAGTGGAATTAAAGAGGTTGTTTATAATTCAGATAAATATGCGGATGTTGATATTTTCAAAGCTTCACGTCAAATGTTAAAAGAGGCAGGTGTAAAATTAAAACAATATCATCCAAAACATAAACTTATTATAAATAAAATTTAAAAAAGTAATAGTATAATTCAATGTCAGGAATCATCATAGGTCTTGCTGGAGAAATGGCTAGTGGTAAAACTACTGTGGCGGAATATTTGCAAAAAAAATACCAAGCTGGTAAGTATCGTTTTTCTGATATTTTGAAAAATATGTTAGATGAAATTTATCAGGAAAACAATCGTGAGAATTTACAAACTATGTCTAGCATTTTAAGAAGGGCTTATGGAGAAGATGCTCTAGCAAAAGCGATTGCTAAAAAGGTTAAAAACGATAGGCATAAAATAGTGGCTATTGATGGCGTTCGACGATTAGGAGATATTAAACATTTGAAAAAGCTTGATGGGTTTAAATTAATATATTTAGATACTAGTATCAGAAATAGTTATAATAGAATTATTAAGCGGAATGAAAGAATTGATGATCAGGGAAAAAGTTATAAAGAATTTGAGAAGGATCGGGGGCGCGAAGCGGAGCAACAAATTAAAGAATTAAAACAGTATGCTGGGGTAGTAATAGATAACAATGGAACATTGGAGGATTTATACAGACAAATAGATGAGTTGGTTAAATAATCATTCTGTGCTAAAATAAAAACAGGTGGGAGATTTTTGAAAAAAGATATTATAAGAGTTATCCAAGGAGGATAGCTTTTTTTATAAAAAATAATATAAACTAATGAAAAAAATAAAACACATTGTAGAACCATTAAAAAACAAAGGGAGCTTTGTTTTAGTTTTAGATACGGGAGCGGAGATTGATGGGCAAGCGGAAGCAATGTTACAAGCTTTACATTCTCGTTCTACGGGAGGGATTAAACATCATTTAAGAATATTAAAAGAAAAAGGAGCGGAAAATTTTATGGAGCAATTTTATGTTGGTTATGGACACAAGTCTATCGGTGACTGTGGAAGTGTAACGGTTTTTGTGGAAGGGGTTTCTATGTTGGCGGCAAAAGCAATCCAAGATTGGCGATTGTACTCCGGACAAGAAGCATCTACTCGTTATGTTGATTTTTCTAAGCAAATTTTTCTTAATCCTAAAAAGACAAAAACAGGAGAGAAAGTTTTGGAAAATTGGCGAGAGTTTTATTTGCAAGCTCAAAAACCAGTGCAAGAATTTTTAAAAGAAAAACATCCCAGACAAAAGGGAGAAAATGAGACAGTTTATAATAAAGCAATTGTGGCGCGAGCTTTTGATATTACAAGGGCTTGGTTGTCAGCAGGGGCAACAACTAATGTTGCTTGGCGAATGAATTTTAGACAATTTGCTGATGAGTTAATGATGTTACGACATCATCCTTTGGCAGAAGTTAGAGATATTGCCGAGAAGACAGAGAAAGCTTTGCGACAAATTTATCCACAATCTTTTGGACATAAAAGATATAAGGAAACAGAAAAATATAATGAGTATGTAATGCAGAAAAAATATTATTTTGAAAATGCCAAGGCCGAGGATTTTAAATTATTATTTAATAATATTGATAAAAAAATATTAAAAAATCATCAACAGGAAATGAAGAAGCGACCACCGAAAACAGAATTGCCCAATATCATTGCTGAATGTGGAGTAGTTGGGTATGAGTTTTTGTTGGATTTTGGTTCTTTTCGCGATCTCCAACGACATCGAGCGGTAGCTCAGCGAATGCCTTTATTGACTATGCGACACGGGTTTAATGATTGGTATTTAGAACAGTTGCCAGAGGACTTAAGAAAAGAAGCTAAGAAATTTTTACAAGAGCAAAAACGGTTAATTGCTAAATTAAAAGTTGATAAATTTATTAAGCAATATTATATCCCGATGGGTTATCAAGTGCCTTGTCGGGTGGTGGGAGATTTAAAAGCTTTGACTTATTTGGTGGAGTTGCGTTCTACTCGTTTTGTGCATCCAACATTGGTAAAGCAAATGTTAAAGATGATTTCTAGTTTGGAAAAACTTTTCAAGAAAGATGGACTAACTTTACATATTGACAGCACCCCCAACAAATTTGACATCAAACGAGGTGAACAGGATATTGTGGAGAAATAATTTTATCAAAAACAAATAAATTTATTAAAAAATGTAGCAAATAAAAAATAGGTAAGAAAATAAATAAAAAATTATTGAAGAATTAAAACAAGAAATTAATGGTAAAATATTTTTTATTATGTTTGGGAATACAGAATATGCAGGTACTTTTATAGATTGTAATGAGGGGGGCGTTTACATTCAGAACTAGTGATGGAGTAGGAATGACCAAAAAAGTTTCTTTAGAAGAGGTGCAGGAACTATTAAAAAATGGTCGAAGCCAAAATTTTTTTGAATAATTAAAAATGATAATTATAATTTTTAAAAAACGAGTAGAGTTTTTTTAAGAAGAGTAATTTGTGGTTTCTGATCAACAACTGAAAAATAAAAAAAGTCATCTAAGGTACTTTGTACCTTAGATGAATGGTGGATTTTAAGTTTATAAATTATAAAAAACAAGATCTTTGTAATGTTTCCCTGAGACGAATACAAATTTACATATCCATAATTTGGGAAGAATATCACCTTTCCAGTCCTTTGCTTTTTCTAAAAGAATCATCTCAACTCCCGGCACCTCTACCTCTTTCGTCCGTGAGAAGAAAAAATATTCTCCAAGATTTCCGGTGTACTGTTTGTATCCCATTGGGAAATGGCGAGAACTAATAATGCTGGCGGGATATCCGTCAGTATTGTTGTAACATACCACACTCTCAGCTTGAGCATAGTCATCAAGCTTCTCTGCTGCTTCTAGAATTGTATTTGCACCCCCTTTCTCAACCACACAAAATTTCCAATCTGACGGTATTTCTTCACGACTCGTTTTGATTGTTTCCATTGTTTTCTCCTAGCTTTTGACGGGAAGTTTCCCGCTTTTTTTGAAATGAGCTCCACTCCTATCTAAAATTAGTATGGATTATTATTGTTATTATGTCAAGGAGAAGTCGATGTTGAGGTGGAGTTGGTGAGATTTGTATGTTTTGATAATTATCTGTGTATCCGTGTATTTGTTTGTATATTTATATCTTTTTATGTTTCAATTACCGACGGTCGTCGGTAACTGAAACATAAAGTAGTACATTGTGAAAATAATTTTATGCTGGGTAATTTGTCCGTTAATATATAATGCAAATTAGCAGTAAACTGTTAATTTGCATTAAGTGTTAAAATATATATTTTGATTTAAAACATTATCCGCCAATAGTTACGGAATTTATTATGCCTAAAAAACTAATTAAAATTGTTAATAATTTTGAATAGTTGAAATATAAAGAATTATATTGTAAAAGTAACCTTGTATTGAGCGGGGAATATTTTTGTGCTATGATAAAAATATAAATCAGTAGAAATAAAAAAGTAAAACTAGCAGAGTATTATAATTTGTAAGAGAGAAAATTCTTTAAGCTAAAAAATCTATAGGATTATTGGTATTATTTGGGTGAGTTATTAAGATTTTGGTTATTTAGTATGGCTAGTGAAATATTTTTATTTTAAAAAATGGAATTTAAAAAAATGAATTATGGGAAATATAGTTTTAGATTTTGATGGAGTAATTATTGATAGTTTTCAAGAGTTATTAAAAATTTTTCAGGATTTTGATGGAAGTGTAACTAAGGCAGATATTTTAGATTGTTTTGATAGTAGTATAGACACCCAAGACAAAAGACCCTGGCAACAAATAGAAACAGCATCTCCGAACTGGATTGCTAATTCCTGGGAGGAAATCGAGGGGATTATTGAAAGTTATTTTAAATAAGATGTCAATTTAATTATTATTGGGCTCATATAACTCAATAGTAGTAAGTGAGCCTAAAAGTTAATAAGAGAGAATTAGATTTTAATTCATTAAAAGTTCGGGGGCGAATACAGATGAAAAATAAAATTAAAAAAGTTCGAGGGGGGAGATTTATCGTAGTGGAGGGGATTGATGGTAGTGGCAAAAAAACGCAAACAAATTTGTTGATTAAAAGATTAAAAAAGGAGGGTTATAAAGTACGAACAATTGATTTTCCACAGTATGAAAAGAACTTTTTTGGAAAATTAATTGGCGAATGTTTAGCTGGCGAGCACGGAGACTTTGCTAAACTTGATCCTAAAATTGCTTCGGTTTTATACGCTGCGGATAGATTTGAGTCTAGTACTAAAATTAAAAAATGGTTAAAACAAGGTTGTATAGTTATCGCTGACCGCTATGCTAATTCTAATCAAATTCATCAGGGCGGAAAAATTTTAGACTCTCGGAAAAGAAGAATATTTTTAGATTGGTTGGATAAAATGGAATTCGATATTTTCAAAATTCCTAAACCAGATCAAATTATTTTTTTGAATGTACCTTTGAAATTAAGCTTGGAATTATTAAAAAATAAAGATAATCTAGAAAAGAAAAAATATCTCGCTGGGAAAAAAGATGCTCACGAGAATGATCCTCAGCACTTATTAAATGCCAAGCGAAGTGCTTTGAATTTAGTGAAAGAAAATAATAACTGGGTAGATATTCAGTGTGCTAAAAATGGAAAATTATTAAGTATTGAGGAAATTAGTGAAATGATTTGGAGGGGGATAGTTAATAATTAAGAATTAAGAATTAAGAATTAGATGAAAATACAAATTAAAAAATTGGATAAAAAAGCTCGGTTGCCGGAATATGCTCATACTACTGATGCAGGGATGGAAAGGTAATTTTCAATTTTCAATTTTAAATTTTCAATAAATATTTAATTATTTAATGAACAAAAACAATGAATTTTAATGAATATCAAAAAAAATCAAGAAAAACAGCTATTTACCCAGAAGCTGGAAAAAATATTATTTATCCAACATTAGGGCTCTCAGGTGAAGCCGGAGAGGTTTCTGAAAAGGTGAAAAAACTAATTCGTGACAAAGGAAGTGTTGTAGATGATAATTTTAAAAATGATATAATAAAAGAGTTAGGTGATGTTTTATGGTACATTGCTCAACTAGCCACAGAATTAGATTTGCAGATGGATGATATTGCCCAAAAAAATATAGAAAAATTATATAGTAGAATGGACAGAGGTGTTTTGAGTGGTGATGGTGACGATAGGTAATTAAAATTATTAGAAAATATCGATCGAAGGTAGAGTGGTTTTGGTAGTACGGGGAAATAATTTTTATAAGTTTAAATAATTTTTATAAGTTTAAATAATATAAATTATGTCAGAGAAAAAAATAGTTATTGGAATAGCAGGGAATATTGGAGCGGGGAAGGGGACGGTTACAGATTATCTAAAGGAAAAATATCAAGCACAACAAATGCGTTATTCTAAAATATTGGCGGATATTTTAGAACGTCTTTATTTAGATTATGACCGAGATAATTTAAATACAATTGCCAATGGTTTAAGAGATATGTTTGGAGGGGATATTTTATCGAGAGTCCTAGAGGGGGATATTAAAAATGAAGAAGCAGAAATTATTGTTTTTGATGGAATTCGCAAGGAAGCGGAGTTGAATTATTTTAAAAATAAGGTAGAAAATTTCGTTTTTGCTTTTGTAGATGCCCCAGTGGAAGTTATTCTAAACAGGATAACTCAACGTCAGGAGAAAGTTGATGATCGAGAGCAAACCCTAGAGAAACTAAAAGCTAGTCAAAATCAAGAATCTGATAGGGATGTACCAGGATTAAAAAAACTAGCTGATTTTGTGATTGATAATGGAGGAAGTCTGGAGGATACTTACAAGCAGATTGATGAGATGATAAAGAAAATAAAAAAA